>JANPDZ010000001.1:0-2335 GCA_031431735.1 Acidobacteriota bacterium
CCGCCTTTAGGCGGCTAAATTCCGCGCTTTTAGCCGCCTAAAGGCGGGACTCAAAACTTTTCTACTTGGTTGCGACGAGTTTTTTCGCATCGTTGATTGATTCAAGCGCTTTCAAAAGCTGCGGATCAATTTCGAGCAAAACCTGTGCGCCGGCTTCGTTTGAATAATTGGCGGTTGCCAATTCACCGCGAATCCGCAACTTGGCATAATCAGCCTGACTATTGATATTTTCCGCCGTCAAGCCGTTTTCTTTTTCCGCTGCCGTGAAACTTCGAAAGGCTTCAAACAATTTATCGTTGACCAACAAATCGTTCGGTTCGATGGTCGGAGCAAAACTCTGGCGTTCGCGCCGGTAATTTTCAAAACCTTTGACCTCCCCGGCAACAAGCTTACGGACAAAGAAAAAAGCGGCTTCACTTAAACGCGCACGGAGTGGCGAAATAGTTTGCGGCTGAACCTTGACATCGGGTTCAATGCCGCGTCCGCCGTAAAGAATTCTGCCGTTTGCGGTTGTCACCGGACTTCCCAAAGGTTTGGGTTTCGCTTCGCTCTTTGGGTCAGATTCGTCATTTTCGCCATTATGCGTGTAATAATCGTAAATCGAACCGTTTGAATAATCGCGTTGTAGCGAACGACCGAACGGCGTGTAATAACGCGCGGTCGTCAAGGTCATTCCCGTTCCGTAAGGCAAATCAAAAGGCCTTTGGACAAGTCCTTTACCAAAGCTGTCGGTTCCGACGATCACGCCGCGATCATAATCCTGAATTGCGCCGGCGACGATTTCCGAAGCCGAAGCCGAACCGCCATTGATCATTATTACCAAAGGAAAATCTTCGGTCTTGCCGCCGTCGGTCGGCAAATCGGTCATTTTTTCGCCGCGCGCCCGTCCCTTGACCGAAACCACAGTTTTGCCTTCGGGAATGAAAAAGCCGACCACCTTGATCGCCTGTTGGAGAAACCCGCCCGGATTGTTGCGCAGGTCAAGCACGAGGCTTTTCATTCCTTTCTTCTTCAAATCGGAAATGGCTTGTTCAAGTTCGTCGGCAGTCGTGCCCTGAAATCCACCAATCAAGCCGATATATCCGACATCATTGCCGACCATAAAATAATTGCGAATAGAAGGATACGGAACACCGCCGCGCACCAGATTAAATTCAAGCGGCTGCGATTGTCCGACACGTCCAATCTTGACATTGACCGGTGTGCCTTTTGGTCCGCGCACGTTTTTGGAAACTTCCGCGCTGGTCCAATCTTTGGCATCCTTGCCGTCCACCGAAATAAATTTATCGCCATAGCGAAGCCCGCCCTTATCAGCCGGCGTGTTCGGAACGATTGACTGCACAAAAACACCGCCACGGTGTTGCAAGATCGAAACGCCAATGCCGTAAAACTCCGAAGATTGTTCCTCATTCATTTTGCGAAGTTCTTCCGACGTAAAAAATGCCGAATGTGGGTCGAGCGTCCACAGCATACTTTGGATAGATTTTTCGGAGATCTGTTCGTAATTGACCGTGCCGATATAATTATTATCAATTACCGCTAAAGCCTCTCGGTAATCAGACGAAATTTTTTCGGGTGTGATCGAAGTATCTGCCGAAGATTTTGAAAATTTACCAAATAGACCGCCTGCCGCTGCGCAAGCCGCAATAAATAAAATGACTGTAAAAGCGAATTTCTTGCTCATTATGTAACTCCAAACTGTCTAAAACTATAACACAAATTAGTTGTCCAAAGTCATTTTTTAGTTGTCAGGTTGTTGAAGTGTGTCTTTATTCGCATCCAAATCGAACTGTATATTTGAATTATTTTTGATTTGCGATATTACGGAGAATTAACGATTTATGTATGACAGCGATTTACTTTTTCAGCACAAGAATTTAACATTAGCCTTTTGTCAGATGAAACCTGCAATCTCCATCATTATTCCCGCTTATGAAGAAGAAGACCGCCTTGGCGAAACGCTTCGGCAAATTCTCGCATTTGTCGAAAGTAAAAAACTTGTTGCCGAACTGATTGTCGTTGACGATGGTTCCGGCGATAAAACCGCCGCAGTTGGTGAACAGGTTTGCGCGGAATTTCCCGATATTCCATCAAAAGTGATCCGCTACGAAGAAAATCGCGGTAAAGGTTTCGCGGTCAAAACCGGACTTCTCGCGGCACTAGCCGACATCGCAATTTTCAGCGATGCGGATCTGTCAACGCCGATCGAAGAACTTGACAAGCTCGTCAAACCGATTGAAACTGGGGAATTTGATGTTACTATCGGATCACGCGCGCTCGACCGAAGCCTCATCGGAACGCATCAACCGTGGCGGCGCGAACAAGGCGGACGCGT
>JANPDZ010000002.1:0-5025 GCA_031431735.1 Acidobacteriota bacterium
CGCCAAGCCCGTCATATAACCGACCATAAAGAGCGTCCAAGCCCACGAATTTGTTTCGCGGCGAACGATTGCGACCGTTGACATACATTGCATCGCGAGCACAAAGAAAACCATCAGCGTCAGCGCGGTCAAAGGAGTCCAGACCGCGCTGCCGTCTGCATTTTTCGCGTCCCGAATCGCCTGCGTCAATGTTTCGCTTTCCGCATCCGCGTCTTTGCCGACGTTGTAAATAATACTCAAGGTCGAAACCAAAACTTCCCGCGCCGCAAAACTCGCAATCAACGCGACGCCGATCTTCCAATCAAACCCGAGCGGCGCGATCACCGGTTCGATAAAATGTCCGAGCTTGCCCGCATAACTGTTTTGAAGCTGTGTTCCATCGTTAGTTGTTGGTTGTTCGTTGTTCGTTGTAACTTCCGTCTGACTTGGAACTTGAACTTGCTGACGCGGAAAGTAAGTCAACGCCCATAAAATGATCGAAATCGCCAAAATCACCGTTCCCGCGCGTTTTAGAAATAATCCGGCGCGAAGAAACATATTCTGAAATACATTTCGCAGATTCGGCAGACGATACGGCGGCAGTTCCATCACAAACGGCGGCGGCGGCGATTTGAGCAATGTCCGTTTTAAAATAAACGCGACGATAATCGCCACTATAATTCCCAAACTATACATTGCCAACATCAAAACCGCGGCCAGCGATACAAAACCGAAAACCGTCTGCCCCGCAAAAAATGTCGCGATCATCAGCGTGTAAACCGGCAGACGCGCCGAACAACTCATAAACGGCGCAATCAAGATCGTCGCCAATCTATCTTTCGGATTCTCGATCGTCCGCGCCGCCATAATGCCCGGAATCGCGCACGCAAAACTCGACATCAATGGCAAAAACGCTTTGCCGTGTAGTCCGAATTTGCTCATTACTTTATCAAGCAGAAACGCTGCCCGCGACATATAGCCCGTGTCTTCGAGAATCGAAATAAACAGAAAGAGAAGAAGAATCTGCGGCAGAAAAACCAGCACGCCGCCAACGCCGGCGATGATTCCGTCAACAATTAAATCCGTCAAAACGCCTTCGGGCATCTGCGCTTTGACAAATTCACCCAACGCGCCGAAACCCGATTCGAGCAAGTGCATCGGCAGTTCTGCCCACGAGAAAATAGTTTGAAATACAAGCAACAGAATACAGATCAAAATGACGAGTCCCCAAAATTTATGCGTCAAAACCGCATCGATCTTTTCCGAAATACCTCTTTCGGTCGTTTCGACGGCTTTCACCGATTCTTGATAAACTTCCGAGATAAAATTGTAACGCGCAAATATCTTCCGGTTCGCCAATGCGTCATCCGAAAGGCTTAAATGTATATCTTCTTCCGTTCCGGTTTCGACAAATTCAGCTTCCGTCAGCCACGGAAGACGCGGAATCTGATGATTTTTCGCAGCTTCCAGAGTTTTTTCGGCAAGTTCGGCAATGCCTTGTTTCTGCGCGGCTTTGACCGCCACAACGGGAATCTGCAAAAGTGCTGATAGTTTGTCCGTATCAATTTCCAAACTCTGTTTTTCCGCCAGATCAACCATCGTCAAAGCAATGACGACCGGAATGTTGTATTCGAGAAGTTGGGTGACAAGATATAGATTTCGTTCGAGATTGGTCGCGTCAACAACCGCGATGACTGCATTGGGTTTCGGGAGATTTTCGATTTTTCCGGTCAGAACATCGTGCGCGATCTGTTCGTCAATCGAAGTTACGTCCAATGAGTAAAGTCCGGGCAAATCTATCAGACGCACCGCATCTTCGCCCAACTTCCAAACGCCTTCCTTGCGCTCAACCGTCACGCCCGGATAATTCGCAACCTTTTGCTTCAAGCCTGTTAAAGCATTAAAAAGCGTCGTTTTTCCCGCATTCGGATTACCCGCTAATGCGATTAACATTTGCAATTTGGGATTTGGGATGGTGGATTTGTCGGTCGAATAACTCTCGACTCCCGACTCCCGACTCTCGACTCTTAAAGTTTTCATTCGCTGACTTCAATCGCCTCGGCTTCTGATTTTCGCATCGCCAGAGAGTATCCGCGCAGACGAATTTCAAACGGATCGCCAAACGGCGCGGTTTTGACAATCTTCAACGCGACACCCGGCACCACGCCCATTTCCATCAAACGCCTTGTCACAGCGTTGTTTCCTTTAACCGAAACGACTTTTGCGGTTTCCCCGATCGGCAGATTTGTCAGCATCATAATTTTATTAAAGCGCGTATTAAATTTGTTGGCGAATCTTCACGCTATCAGAATCTTAACCTAATTGAAATCCATTTTCAATTTCAATTAAAAGAAATTTCCTATTACAAATAGATTAGCAATATTACTTAATTCCAATTTTCGGTAATATTATTTCAAATCGGCGACCGTCTCTGAAACAAGATCGGCTTGATAATTGCCGATCGAGAAACGCAAAGGCGTGCGTTTTTCATTATTGCTGAGCCAAACGCGTAAGTTGAGAGCGTCGAGCTGCTGATTTCCGGTAATGACCGTGATCATTTGCGCCGAAATCTTTTCACCACTCAGATTTATCAATTCCGCTTCCAACGGTCGAAGCGTGAAAACGTAATATTGAGTACCGTAAAAAACAGCGACCCGCGTATCATTGATTGGATTTTTCGCGTCTTTGCTCGGTTTGAGATTAAACGAGCGAATGGCATAGACCAAAGACAAAAGACTATGCGTATTGACCGGAATCAGCACTTGATTTGTTCCACCGAAACTTGCGATGCCTCGTTCCTGATCGAATCTTGCCGACTGATTAAAACTGCTCAAAGTTCCCGTGAATTTAACTTCAAACTGAAAAGGCGAAAGCGTTTCAGCACTGACCTGAGCAAGTATCGAGTCGCCGGTATTGAAAATACCGATTCCCTTTTCGGCCTTGGAAATCGTCGCTGCCAAAAACAGCATATCTTTTTTGTCAATGGTTTTTCGTTCTCTTGCCTGGAGAAAAAACGCTCCAACGCCTTGCCCGTTAGAAGTGATCTTATATTCAAGGGTTTCGCCCAGTACAAATGGCAAATTCGGCGAAAGCGGAATATTTCCCAAATTCGGTGTCGGACTCGGTTTCGGGGTCGGAGTTTGAACGGGTCGCGGCGTTGGCACAGGTGTCGGTTGCGCTTCGGGTTCCGGCTCAACATTTTGAACACTTGCGAGCACTGCCCGAAATTCACCTTTAGAGGTTTTGAATCTAACCAGAACGGGAATTTTCTCTTCGCCCGAGCTAAAATTTACGCGAAAATCTTTAAATCCTCGCTCGGTAAAATAATCGCTTTGGATGGTAGAAATCGTCGTCTCAAATTCTCCCGCGTCGGTCTTTAACGTCTCGCTAACTGTGGTCTGTGCGTTGACGGCATAGACTTTATCATCTTCCTGCATCAAAAAACTGCCGATACCGCCCGCATTTCTGATGCGGTACACAAGCGTCAGTAAATCAAAATTCGGGGTTGGCGTGACAAGAAAATTATTGATGGTTTCTTCCGGAAAAATTCCGGCGTTTGAAGATTTGCGGATATAGAGCGGAAGACCCGAATCAGCTGCGGCATATGTAATGCGCGATTCATCCAAAAGATAAAACGCGGCGGCGACCAGTTCATTGGTTTTGAAT
Source organism: Acidobacteriota bacterium (assembly GCA_031431735.1). Classification (GTDB taxonomy): domain Bacteria; phylum Acidobacteriota; class Blastocatellia; order Pyrinomonadales; family Pyrinomonadaceae; genus JAFDVJ01. Next base: position 3,646 of record JANPDZ010000002.1, read on the forward strand.
TTGGAATGAAGTTCGATGGCGTCCTTTTCGCCTAGTTTTCCGCGTGAAACTACCGCAATTTCGGCAAAACCCGCATTTTTGAATCGCCCAAACGAAACGTTATAAGTCAGCCTTTCACCAATTCGGAATGGTGTTGGCGGGAGAGTTTCTGTCTTTCCGGCGTTTTGCGCGGAAACGCTTTTGAGTATAAAAAAAGCGATCATGCCAAAAAAAACAACCAAAGAAAACCGTACAATATTATTAAAGATTGCCGACTTATTTTTGAGGTTTGGAGTTTGAAGTTGTGTCTGTTTCATTAAAAAATTTTATCGTTTAATCGGTTTCAATCTCTGCAATAATTTTTCTGACCGCCGCCAATTTGTCGTTCCGCTGTGTGATCGGTCTGCCGATGACGAGATAATCCGCGCCTTGTCGAACGGCTTCTTTCGGTGTCATTACACGTTTCTGGTCGTCATTCGTTGCAAAACTTGGGCGGATTCCAGGCGTTACGATCAAAAAATCTTTATTCCCGATATTTCGGCGGATCGCCCTGACTTCCAAAGGCGAAGCAACAACACCGTCCAAACCACATTTTGCCGTAAGTTGCGCCAAATTTAAAACTTGCGAATCAATTTCTTCGGCCAGACCGACTTCGCGCAAGGTTTCACAGGTAGAACTCGTCAAAACCGTGACCCCGATAATTTTCGGCGGCGCAAGATTTTCCCGCGCACAAACTTCCCGCACATTTTCAACCACTCGACTCATCATCTCACTACCGCCGAGCGCGTGAACATTGAACATCCAAACCCCTAGACGCGCGACTTCGATTGACGCTTTCGCCACTGTATTTGGAATATCGTGAAACTTGACATCAAGAAAAACCTTGATGTTTTGCCCGACGAGCTCACGCACAAAAGATGCGCCGGCAGCCGTAAAAAGTTGCAAACCGATTTTGAAAGCACCGACTTCCGCGCCGATCTCACTGACAATTTTCCGCGCATCGTCGGCTGTTTCAACATCGAGCGCGACGATAATTTTCTCTTTGCTCATTTTGGTTGGTTTAAAACTTTGCATCGAGAATAAGTTTCCGATTATTTTGAAGATTTTGTCAAAACCGACTGGTTGTTTGGATAGTTCGCATTTTTGCAGCGCACGAGAAAAGTTCTTCGTCGTCATACTTTATCTGAACCTAACATCTATCTCACATTAATATAGTAACGACCAGAGCGCTGTTCGGAATATTTGACATTAAATTTATATTCAGTAGATCCAAATTTGTAAAAAAGCCTTTGCCAATCGCAGCCTAAATTCACTTGACGATTCTCGTAATTCCGTTTGAAACCCTTGGAATAATGGATAATTGATAATGGATAATTGATAAATATGCTTGACGGACAACCG
>JANPDZ010000003.1:0-1947 GCA_031431735.1 Acidobacteriota bacterium
TCGGAAATTTCCAGAAAAACAAGCCCGTTTCGTTCTTATACATCTTTGAAAGAAGCCGCTTCGATGACCAATCACAAAGTTGTTTCGGTTGTTTTCGACGGTGAAGAAACCGTCTATAACGGCACGGTTGACGAGTTTCACAACTTTTTTATCGGCGGCTTTGAATCGCCTACTAAACACGGAAAGTCAATGTTTTCATACATTAACAACCGGCAATGTGGCGAACAAATGCTCCATTTTAATAATTCGTGCAACCTCGGTTCGATTGATGTCGCGAAGTTTTATAAAAAGATCGGTGACGGCTGCGACGCTGATGATTGTATTGATTGGTCGCGGCTTGCGCGGGCGACGCATCTTTGCACACAGTTTTTGGACAATGTTGTTGACGCGGGACATTTTCCGCTTCCCGAAATTGATGATGTTGTCAAACGCACGCGTCCGGTCGGCTTGGGCATTATGGGTTTTGCCGATCTGTGTCTGGCGCTCAAAGTGACATACGGCTATCAGGATTCGATTGAATTGATCGAAAAAGTGATGGGCTTTATTCGCCGTGAAGCGTGGATGGCTTCATTAAGAATTGGCGCGGAAAAAGGTGTGTTTCCCGAATTTGAAGCGAACCGCGAGGATTATGCGCGCTTTTTGTATGAAGAGATCGGCATTCCGCGTGATATGCCGCTGACGCCGCGCAATTATGAAGTCACGACGATCGCGCCGACCGGCACGATCTCGCTTGTCGCCGAAACATCTTCGGGCATCGAACCGAATTTTTCGTGGGCATATGTCCGCCGCGATACTTTGGGAGAGCGTCATTATGTTCACACATTGGCGGCAAACGCGCTCGGCATCGAAGTTGACCAAACGAGCGAAGAATCAATCAAACGGGCGGCAAATTATGTCGTTGAACACCTCGACGAATTGCCGCCGTATTTCATCTCGGCGATGGACATTACTTCGCATCAGCACGTGCAGGTTTTGGCGGCGGCGCAAAAACATACCGATAATTCGATTTCAAAAACCTGCAACGGTTCTAATGATGATACGGTCGAATCGGTTGACCAGCTTTATCGGATGGCGAAAGATCTCGGCTGTAAAGCGGTCAGCTATTACCGCGACGGTTCACGCGAAGGTCAGGTTTTGACCTCGATGAAAGCGGAGAAGAAAGACGAAGCGACGGAGCGACGGAGCGACGATGAGATTTTGGAAACTTCCGAAGTTGTCGAATCCCAAATCCCAAATCCCAAATCCCAAATCCCAAATCCGAGCGTTCATATCGAGCGTCCGCGTGAACTGCAAGGTTCGACCTGGCGGATTCCGTTTGACGGCGTCAATCTTTATGTGACAGTCAATCATAATGGCGAACGGGTTCTGGAAGTTTTTGCGACCGGACCGATTTCCGAAGGTGTCGGACTTCTGGCTTCGCGAATGTTGCGCGGTGGCTTTGATGTCAAAGAAGTTGCCCGCAGCCTGAACAAAGTGACGGGCACGCACGCTGTTTGGTTTAATGAACGCTTGCTGACATCGCCCGAACAAGCAATTGCCGAATGTTTGCAGTTGATTGACCGACGATTGAAAAATCTTCCGGCTTCGGAACGTCAAATGAGTAAAATGAAGGCAGAAAAAGTTGAGGTGACAGCCTATTCCGAAACGAAAATGTCGAATCTGATCAGCGATTGTCCCGAATGCAAAGGTCAGCTCGAACACGCCTCGGGCTGTGATTTCTGCCGCGATTGCGGTTATTCAAAATGTAAATAAGCGGGAAAAATACGAATATAAGCAGATAAGCCAAAGTTTTGTAAGATAATGCAGAAGCCCACACGAAGTAAGGGCGCATTTCACACTTACTTCGTGCGTGTTTCCGCAAAGCCATTATGTTGCAAAATATATGCTGACCTGCTTAAGTAGATTGAACTTATAGCTCAATCTACCGCTTACTTGTGTTTTAACTTG
>JANPDZ010000004.1:0-8320 GCA_031431735.1 Acidobacteriota bacterium
CACGAAAAACACGCGCACACACGAAAAAAACGCTGAATTGGTGATTTTGATTAGTGTTTTTCGTGGACAGTTTTGCAGAGAAACTTTCAAATTCATTTAATCTGACAAAGTAGAATTAGGTCATTAAATAAAACCGGAAAAAACTTTTTATGTATTGGAAGGTTCTGCTTGAGTTGCCGGATAATGGCAGTTGGCTCTCATTCGGAATAAGTGAGAGGTGATAAGTGAAAAACCTCCATCACTTCTCACTTTTTCACTTTTTCACTTTTTCACTTTTTCACTTTTCTACCGCCAAAATTTCAAATATCTCTGAAACCATCTTTGGACGAACGGCGACCCGAGACTTTCGAGTGTTTTTTCCGTGCCGACGGCTTGCGTGATTTTGGAAAGTGTCGGGTAAACGTGGATCGCTTTGTTCAGGTCGTCAAGCGATAAACCCAATTTCATCGCCAAAACAAATTCATGGATCAATTCACCGGCGCGCGCGCCCACGATGTGTGCGCCGACAATTTGTTTGCCGTTCAAAATAACTTTCGCAAATCCTTCCGTTTCGCCTTCGGCGTGAGCGCGGTCGTTTTCTTCAAACTGAACCTTAAATACTTTTACGTTGCTGTATTTTTTCTTTGCCTCTGTTTCTGTTAAGCCGACTCGTGCTGCTTCGGGCTCGGTAAATGTTGCCCACGGAACAACCCTGTAATCAGCTTTTTTTGTCAGCGGAAAAAATAAAAAACAATTCTGCAAAACTACTTGCGCCTCGTAATCGGCGGTGTGCGTGAACTGAAAATGATTTGTGACATCGCCCGCCGCGAAAATATTTTTCGCCGTCGTCCGCAAGTATCCGTCCGTCATAATGCTCTTTTCGTCGTATTTGATGCCCGCGTTTTCAAGGTCTAAACCTTTAACGTTTGCCTTTCGACCAAGTGCGACCAAAATCTCATCGGCGACGATTTCCGTTTGTTTGCCTTCCTTTTCAATTGTCAAAACCTTTTCGCCTTTGGAGTTTTTATGTACCTTAACGGCTTTTGATTTGGTTAAAACTTTGACGCCTTCTTTCACGAAAACTTCCTCGATCAACGCGGAAACTTCTTCGTCTTCCTTTGATAAGATTCTGTCCGCCATTTCGACGAGCGTGACGCTTGCGCCGAGTCTTTGAAAGGCTTGTCCCATTTCCGCGCCGATCGCGCCACCGCCGAGAACGATCAATCTCGCCGGCAGGTCTTTGAGTTGAAAGATATTTTCGTTGGTGATAAATCCTGTTTCGCTCAAACCCTCGATCGGCGGCACAAACGGCGATGAACCAGTCGAAATACAAAAACGCTTTGCCTGTAAAATCTTTGTTTCGCCTGTTTCTTTGAGTTTAACTTCGATTTCCGACGTGCTTAAAAAGCGCGGCGTTCCAAAAATAATTTCAGTGCCCATTTTCTCGAATCTCTCGGGCGAATCATGCGGTTCGATCGCTTTGATGACATTCTGCACACGATTCGTCACCGAAGCGAATTTATCGTTTTTGAATCCGAAATCCGAAATCCGAAATCCGAAATCCGCCGCACGGCGCATATCACCGGCAAATTTCGCCGAACGAATCAAAGCCTTTGACGGCACACAGCCCGTGTAAAGGCAATCGCCGCCGAGCAGATTTTTCTCGATCAAAGCAACGCGCGCACCCAAAATTCCCGCGCCGCCCGCCGCCACCAGACCTGCCGAACCGCCGCCGATGACGATCAAATCATATTTTTCCGACATAATTTTTGAAATTTTTCTTAAACTTCCTTGATTTGTTTGCGAACTTTCTTAAAGGTTGAATATGCACCGAACAAAATCATTGCGACAACCGCACCGTACACCCAATAGGGAACATTTTTCCCCGCAAAGATCAGATAGATGTAAGCCGAAATAAAGAAAAACATTGCCAAAAGCGTGGGCAACACGATTGATTTTCCCTTGCGGTAATTTTGTATCAACCAACCGATCGAAAACGAAAAAAACGGAATCGCGCCGACATATATCACACCAAAAATCAGCGGATTGACACCGTAATTCTCGCCCAAACCGAAAAACCAATTTTGTATCGCTTCCCAATTCATATTAATTTTTCCTGCGTCGAAAGATAGTATTATAAATCTTTATTCAAAGTATGGACAAAGTTGGTCAATTATACTAATTTATTGACAGCCAATGACGAGAAATAAAGCCTACAAAATTAGGATTTATCCCAATCAAACGCAAATTAAACAAATCAATCAGACGATTGGCTGTTGTCGGTTTGTGTTTAATCAGATGTTGGCTGAACGAAAAGCAGTTTATGAACAATTGAAAGATGATAAAGAAGCGTTAAAATCTCATCAATATAAGACTGAGAAAACATTAAAAGCAGAATTTCCATTTTTAGCTGAAGCCTCGTCACGCGCTTTACAACAAGCCCGAATGAATTTAGAAACAGCTTATCAGAATTTCTTTACCAAACGTGCCGGTTTTCCGAAATTCAAAGCAAAAAAGAAAAGTTCGGAAAGCTATCGCGAACCGCAAGTCAATGACTGGATTGAGATTAGAGCTAATAAAATCAAACTCTTGAAACTTGGTTGGGTAAAATTATCATATTTGCCAAAAGAATTCAGAGGTCAGATAAAGTCTGTCACTGTTTCAAGAACCAAGACCAACGAATATTATGTTTCGATTTTAACGGAACAGGAATTAGTCTTAAAAGAACGCGAATCTGATGAAATAATTGGACTGGATTTAGGCTTGACAGATTTTTGTATTACCTCAAAAGGAGAATTTTTTGAACCGATTCAAGCAAGCCTCAAAAAGTTGGAAAAGAAAGTCAGGTTTTGGCAGAAAAAACTGTCAAGACAGGTTTTGGGAAGCCAACGCAGAGAAAAAACAAAACACAAATTGAATAAGGTGTATGAGAAAATGAAGCGATTACAAGGATATTTCGGGTGGCATTTGGCAAATAAATTGTGTTGTGAAAACCAAGCAATAAGTTTAGAAACCTTGTCCATCAATAATTTGAAACAGAATTGCAAACTAAGTCATTCGATACATTTAACAAGTTGGGGAGAGTTTCTCACAAAATTGAAACAGAAAGCAGTTGAATATGGGACAAATTTGTATTTTGCAGAAAGGTTTTATGCCTCGAGCAAGATTTGTCACAACTGCCATGTAAAAAAAGAAAACTTGAGTTTAGCCGAGAGGGTCTATGTTTGTGAAAGTTGTGAATATGTTCAACAACGCGACCTCAATGCAGCATTAAACTTGAGAGATTTAATCGAAGTTTCGTCAGAGTATAGCGAAAACAGACGCCGAGAAATGATAAGACCAATGAAGTTGAAGTTTGATTTCAAAGGCAATTTCAAAGAAGTGTTGACTAAAGAAAATGTCCATATTTGGGCATAGTTTTAGATACTATTTCACAAAACGAATCTTTTTAGGTTACAATTTTATTCCAATAGCTATAAATTATCAGCAAAATCTAAAAAAGGGAGTTTTTTTATGAAAGGTAAATTATTTTTATCATTACTTGTTTTTTCGTTTGTTTTTGGCACGGCATTTTTCGGTTTCAGCGGCGATGCGTCAAATCTTAGTTTCGAGCAGCGATTTTTTGCTCTCGGCGGCAAAAAAGACGAAGGCGCATCGGGCGCGTATAATTTCGACAAAGCCCACAGCTCGATCGGTTTTCGCGTTAAACATATGGGACTTGTTGACGTGCCGGGCTATTTCCGCGATTTTACGGGAACGGTCAATTACGATGCCAAAGACGTGACAAAGTCAACCGTCGAATTTAAGGCACAGACGACGAGCGTGGATACCGGCGTTGCACCACGCGACAAACATCTTCGTTCGGCAGATTTTTTTGAAGTCGAAAAATTTGCCGAAATGATTTTCAAAAGTACAAAAATCGAGAAAAAAGGAAAAGGTTTGATGCTTACCGGCGATTTCACAATGAAGGGCGTCACGAAATCTATCTCTTTTCCGTTTAATGTTGTCGGCTTTCTGAAAGACGCAAAAAGCGGCGCAACCCGAATGGGCGCAACCGCTGAAACCGTCATCAACCGCCGCGATTTCGGTGTCAATTACGGCGGGAATTTGCCGAACGGAACACCGATGTTGGCGGATAACATCACGGTTGTTTTGAACATCGAAGCAAATATGCCGGCTCCGGCGATGACAAAATAGAAAAGGAAAAAGGATAAAAAGAGATTTTTCTTTCTCTTTTTATCCTTCTTCTTTATTCAGTGCCGATTTGCCGAAACTGCCGCAAGATCTAAGCCGCAAGTTTAAGTTCAAACTGTTCGCTTTCCGGCGCTTTTTCCTGTCGTTTTTCTTCCAAAGATTGAACATTATCAACCAGCGGCTTGCTTAATTTATTGACAACCCAGCGGCGGTAAACTTCTGCTTCTTCGAGCTTGCCCGTCCAGCGTGCGCGGTCAAGCATTGTCAGCCCCATTTCGAGCGTGTGATGCTGTCCGGCGCGGTCTTGAAGTCGTTCAAAATAACGATATGATTCTTCGAGGTTCTGCACGCTTCGGCGCGCTGTTGCGACATCTTTAAACCCGAGTTTTCCGCGAAAATGTTTGGAATAAACATTCATCGGATAATTGGTCGAAGTATAAAGATCGAAATAATTGTTGATCAATCCGGCTTGCTGCAATACCGAACCGACATAACTCGGTTTGGCACCCGAAATTGCCGCAATCGTTTCAACTTCGGTCGTGCCGTTTTGAAACAGCGACAAAATCATCTCTTTTTTGCTTTGAACTACTTCTTTTTTACCGAATTCAACCACATTATTCATATTCATTTTTTCACTCCTTTTCGTGTTTGGTTTGATGTTGCATCAATGAAACACGTTGTCTTTTAGTATAGATTTTTTCGTGCCCGATGTAAAGAAAAAAACTCAAAATTTCGAGCGTTCAAATATAAAAAAAACGGTCGCAAAAGACCGCTTTTTTAAGATTAAATTTAAACGTTTTTTCACTTTCTTAAAAGCACGACGGGCGATTGTTCGGCTTCGCGCATTTTGGAGTAAAAATCGCGCACCGAATTGTATTTATCAACCGGCACAGTTGTCCGGTGCATCGTTAGCGAACGGGTAAAAATCAGTTTTCCTTCTTTAACCTCGTAGCTTGTCGTGTATTTTCCGAAAGGCGTTTCCAGATTCACCGCGTCCGGCATTTCATCCACGACAAAACCCATCGGCAAAGTGAAAACTGCTATTTCCTTAACCGCTTCCGAGTCAATTATGACCGGATTGTTTCGTTTGATTTCGGTCAAAGATAAGGCGTTTCTTCTGCCAACAATGACGGGTTTGAAAACAAGCAGACTGTTGTTCATTAATTGAGCGTACCTTGAAGCAACAAATTCGACATCCAAATCAAAAGTCCCGCTATCTTTTTTATCGGTCGGCGTAAATTTTACGAGTTGCGCTCCGGTTGCGCCGCGTGTCAGCCAGCCTTCGAGCATTTTATTGTAATCGTTGGCGGACAGCGAACGGAGTAACGCTCTTTCATATGTTGATGATTGGCCGGTTGATTTTTCACGAATCGTGCCATTGATCGAGCCTTCCGCCGAAAGTTTGACATCAATTTGACGGCTCAATAAATTCGATTCGGCGGACATGATCGGCATTTTCGCCAAACTGCCGTTTTCACCCGCGATGATCAATGCAAAACTTCCCTGCAAATAGTCGGGCAAATCGCCGAGCGAGGTGTATGGATCGGTGGCATCGAAAATCAAAAGCCGTCCGAGCGTTGCGTGTTTGATAACCGTCGGCGCGTCCGTTCCGTCGCTGATTTTGACGGCGATGATGCAATGATTAAACTGCGCGGGCGAAGCCCATTCTTCGCGGACAAAGGTCGGATCGCCCGCAAAGATCGCGATCGGATAGGCTTCGATCTTCAATGCCTTGAGCAAAGCCCGCATTAAATTTGCCTTGTCTTTACAATCGCCGTAACCGCGGCTCAACACCAGATTTGAGGCACGCGGACGATAACCGTTGCCGCTTCCGACACCGATGTCAATCGAAATATACTGCAAATTTTGAACATAGCCCGCAATTGCCCGAATTTTTTCGAGTTCGGTTTTGGCGTTTGCCGTCAGTTCCTGCGCTTTGGCGGCGACCGCGTCGTCAACAATTACCTGCGGATCATACAAACTGCTGGTCCAACGCGAAACTTCCGTCCAATTTGTAAAAACCTTGTTGCCCGATTGCGCGGCATTGTCGGGCGCGTAATTGATCGCGACCCACGGGACGATGTTTGTCACCGAAGGACTCATCGGTTCTTTTTTGATGAACGGCAAATTTTGCAGTTCCCAAGTGTAGCTGGTGCCGCTCACTTGCGGCGCGATCGGCGAATGGTTAAAGGTAATGCCTGTGGCTTTCCAACCCGACGGCAAATTAAGCGTGTAGCGTGAATGAAGCGTCGGCAGATTGTCCTGCGAAAACCATTTTTCCTGAAAATAAAGCGGACGGTCTTCTGAAACAACGGAGTATCCGAAAACCGATCCGGTATCAACATCATCCGATCCGTCAATCACTTTTAAACGATATTCGTTATAAATGTCGTCGGGGTCTGAAATTATATCCAAAATGGTTTTTTTATCGTAATTTTTAGTCGTGCCGTCAGGACGGATCAGCCAGCCCTCGATTTCGCGAACCTTTCCCGCACTGACCAGATAAAGCGCGGTCGCAATCGCGTGTCTTCGGCCTTCGCGCGACAAAATCCGCACGGCATAATGTTCCGTCGTGACAAGTAAGCCGTCGCCTCCCAGAGTTACTTGTTGCTCATTATGCAAGACGACCGCCGAAACTTCTTTTTCGTAACTTGGTACGGCGGCGGAAGCGGCTTGTTTCATCCATGACGGCGGCGAATCATCGCCAAACACGCTACCCGCCAAACTGAAAATAAAACAAACAGCCAACAGAATTATGTGCGGCAGGCGATAATTTTTAATCATATTTTTTGTCCTTTAAGTTCTAAACAATATATTTCTTTATCATACACCTTTGACGATCTGAGGCGTTGATAAAATCTAATTCGTTTTCGACGAATCTTCCCGGAGTATCAAACTGTGCGAATCGGCAGCGTAGAAAGACTCAAACATTCTTTTAACAGCCGAATAATAAGTCTCAGAAATAAGTAGCGAATCAGCCTTTCCAAATGAAAATTTTCGCTGATACGTGAGCATTTTTTTGTCGTCTGAAACAAAAATTTTTGTTTCGTGCGAGCCGCTGTATTTCTCATCCTTGAGCGGCTTGGGCGAATCGGCGCTTTCAAGCGAATAGCCGACGGGAAGTTCAAAAATGATCTCATCGGCTTCCGACCACAGATACTCGAAAAAAATATCATATTTGCGAACGCTTGAGATAAACATTGCGCCGGTGCTGCGCTTAAAAATATTAGGCCGGAGAAAAATTCGTTTGCCGGTGCGTTCCGCATAAGCCGAAACCCGCATTTTGAACGAATAAACAAACGGTTTTTCGGAATCTTGAAGATTTTCAATGATGATGTTCGTGATTTCTGCCGCCGTGCCGATTTGCTGCCGAATCATTTCGATCAAATATTTGGTAGTGGCTCAAACAAAGGAGAGAACCAGTTCATTATTGTAGCGGTGCAGAAATAAGAACAAACATATTTCGTGCATCATATCGCTCTTTGAAAATGACAAGGTTTTTCTGACAAACCGCGCCAAGCGTTGGCGCAAAGTGTTGTTCCAGCGTTCAACGTGCGCCGTTTCTCCCGATTCTTTCCCAACCGCTGTATGATGGGCGAGCGGAATCACCAATTGATACGCTTTCCAAAAATCTGTAAAACACGCGTCCGACTCGAAAGCCAGCCGGAATCTTTGCCCACAACTGTTTGCAAGTTGCCTCCGAACGGTCACCGATGGCGAAAGCCACGACTTGTCGGGTTTGCCGACAAAGGCGCAATCCAAATCCAGCGTTTATTGACTTTCTTCAACACAAATGACCATAATTCATCTAATTCTAGGGTTGGCCGTTGATCGGGTAAAACAAGTGTTTCAGCTAGTTCGGGCATCATTTTTCTTTTTTTTTAGCCACCCCGAAACGGTATTTCGGGCAACCCCAAAGGTGCGCGTCAATCCTCGTAAAGATGAACGCTCTTGATAAGCAGCTAAAATCTGTTCCCGTTCTTTCTCCGGATAACCATTCGATTGAGGATTGTCCCGACTCATTTTGCCACAGTTGTTGCACAAATAGCGTTGTTTGCCATTATTAGTTTTGCCATTACGGACGATGTTTTCGCTTTGACAATGATAACATTTTAGGTTGACCATATGAGAGAGTATAGCTCCTCTC
>JANPDZ010000005.1:0-4027 GCA_031431735.1 Acidobacteriota bacterium
TATCGGTTTTGTCCGACCGCCATCGTATTGGTTTCAGCAAAACCGAAAAGCGATCCAGTCGTTAAGACATCCGCCAAAGCATTGCCTGAGTTGTTTCCGCAACAAGGTCCCCAAAACTGAACTGCTTCGTTGTTCGGACCCGAATCTTCATCCTTGGCAGCCGTGTCGAAAAGAAATCCCATTTTTAAGGCGTGATTTCCTGTGACCATCGAAAAATCGTCTCTCACGGTATAGATGTCGAGCGAATTTCTGAAAGGTGCTTGAGTCCAAAGGTCTGAACCCGAGTTTGAATAAAAAGGAGCGATTCCACCCCAGAAAACCGGATGCGGACGATTAACACCATTGACCTTGCCCGAAGTCGGGAATAATCCCGGAATTTTTGTATTGATCTCGGCGTTTATGTCAGCACCTGCGCCCGGATCAACATTAATGCGGTTAGCAGAATACGAGAATTGCACATCGTTGATGGCCGTTCCCGAAAGCTGCGTTGTCAACTTGATCGCGACCTGACGCGAAGGCTGTGTCCAACTGCTTTCGATGGTTGGAAATGCATCATCACCCCACAAATTAGAAAACAAAATCGGATTCGGATTTGCCCAGCTATCTTGGGTATAGCGTCCGAAGATCTTGTTTTTGGAGTTCATGTTGTAATCAATGCGGACATTTTCTTCTCGAAAATTGATCGGCGAATTGGCAGCCGCCGCAAAGTTATTACAACTTGTCGTGCTTGTTAAATTTGGCAGCGGAAAGATCTTAACCAAAGCCAATCCCGCCGCACTCAAACTCCCGGCAGGGATTATTTGGTTGGCCTCTCCGGGACGTCCGCCACCGATCGCAGGACCGGAACAGCGAGTTCCATTTGCCAGAATTCTCGGTTGACTAAAGTTTCCTTGTCTTTCAAGTAATGTCGGAACACTACCGGAACGCGATTTACCGCGGATTTCTTTATTGAATTCCTGCGAATAAAAGAAAAATAAACGATCTTTGACGATCGGACCACCGAGCGAAAAACCGTAATCGTTCCGGCGCAGCGAATCTTTTTTCAATTTGGCATTTTTCGTAAAAAGTTCGGTCGCGTTGAGCGCGTCGTTTCTTCCGAAATAAAACAAGCTTCCGTGAAAGCTGTTGCTACCGCCGCGAGTTGCGATTGAAACGATCGCGCCGGCCGCCTGGCCATATTCCGGACCATAACTGTTACGCAACGATTTGAATTCTGCAATTGCTTCGATTGAAGGGAAAAGCAGAATCGTGCGGTTCGAACCCGTGTCATTGTTGTTGGCACCATCAGTTAAGAACAAATTAGCCTGCCCTGAATTTCCGTTAACCGAAAAATCAACACCGCCAAACAAACCTTTTTGTTTGCTGTCGAAGTTATTCGCCGCTGAAACGCCCGGCTGCAGTTGTGTAAGCTGCGTAAAACTCCGCCCGTTCAGAGGAAGTTCGCGCACCTGTTCACCTGAAACGATCTCGCCGACGGTACCTGTCTGCGATTCGATCTGGACAGAATCAGCCGTAATATTAACCACGTCACCAACTACACCGGCCTGCAAGGCGATGTCTTGTCTGGTCGTACTTGATACGTTGACGGAAATGTCGGAAACAGTTGTTTCCTTGAAACCCGACTTTGTGACGGTTAGCTTATAAACGCCGATCGCCAAATTTGCAATTACATAATTGCCTTCTCCAGTAGTGGTCACAGTTCTTTTCTCGCCCGTATCCACTTTTGTAACAGTTATTGTTGCGTCCGGCACCAATGCGCCGTTTGAGTCGGTCACGCTACCCGCAATCTGACCCGATGTTCCTGTCTGTGCTGAAATTGCAACGGGAAACAGAAACAACGCAACTAAAAACATCAAAACCAATCCTGTATTCCCGACAAAAGATTTTAGTCCAAAGAAGTGACTGAAAATATTTTGTGGAGACAAGAAAACTTTATACATAGAATTTCCTCCTACCTCAATTTAACTTTTTATTTCTTCAAATTTAAAACTACCAATTATTCCCTACGGAAATAGCTAATAATGACGAATCGTCAAACATTTCTTACATCAAAATTCACCTAATAAATCTCTGCTGCGATTGAAAATAAGAACTTTTCCTAAAGCATGACTTCTCAGCTAAACCACTTTAGATAAAGGCGATTATATTCTCAAGCGAAAATTCTATTAATGTGCAATTTAAGTTGTAGAATAAACAAATTGTAGATACTTTGTTGTATGACCTAGCAAAAGTTAATATGAATTTAGTAAATTGTCAAGATAAATTTCAATAAATTACATAAAAAAATGTAATAAATTTGATGGAAGTATCTTTTTGCAAATAGTTTGTTTATTTTCAAACCGGTCACAGGCACAAAATTTTGTTTTTTGATTTCGGGAATGCTTTATATTCTGATAGTTGCCAAAATTGGTCAGACCAATTTTGGCGTGAAATATAAAGCGAATAAGTTTCATAATTGTTTTAGGTCTTTGGTTTTTGGTTTTTGGTTTTTGAAAGAAATAGCCGATTGGCAATGAATAGACGTGACATTAATTGGAAATAACAATTTAGATAGAAATCTTCAGATTCCGGTCGCTGAAGGCGACTAATTTAATAGCGGCGGGTAAAATGAGCCTCAGCGATTGACACCCGCCGTCAGTGTTTAGCAAATATTCCGACGCTGAAAGCGTCGCACACATTTTGGCGGAGATGCGACGCTTTCAGCGTCGAGCCATCTTTTCTACCAAACTCGGCGGGTGTCGCTCACCGCTCAACCCGCCGCTATAAAATTTGTCACCTTCGGCGACCTTTTTGGAAATTGGTTTTATTTCCAATAATGTCTAATGTCTCACCAAAACACTAATCTTTCAGAAATCTTCGCAAATTCGAAAATCCAGTGTCAATGAATCTCACGAACGCGATCAGACGGAACCCATTCGTTCCATTCGCTGCCGTAATTGTCAAAAGCGACATAATGCGCGCCGCCTTTAACCGCCAGTATTTTTGCCCGATACCATTTTCCGTCAGATTCAACCTTAACTTTCGTACCGATCCGGAATTGTTTGAGCGCGGAGCGGCGAATCATTTTCGCCGTGACCCATTCGTCGTCCGATTCTTCGTAGCCGTAATAGCGAATCTGAAACTTTCCGCCCTTTGCATCACGGATAAATCCTTTGTAAAACCCATCAACGCTGTAGGCTTCGACTCTTTCGCCGATGCGCGGCGCGGAATTTATCGCCGAGATCGCGACCGTGCCTTGTTTATCAAAATCGCCTGTATAGACGAATTGCGCGAGTTGTTCTTCGGCAAAGAGCAGATCTTCGGTCGAATTGGCTTCAAGTTCGGTAAAAGTAACTTTTCCGTCCGCGTCGTCGTCAATATAAGAATCGCCACGAAAAGCGTAGATCAGACTTTCGGTGAACGTCCAATTGCCGGTCGAAGACGAGTTGGACGGCGATGAAGTCATCACGGCGTATGAAATTTTTGACGAAGAGCTACGCGCCTTAACGGCATCTGCCAACGCGCCCGAAAAGCAATTGTCTGCCATCAGGATCGCTGACGCGCCCTTAAAATTCTTTTCGATCTCATCGGTCAGCGTTTCGACATCCCAGCCCATCTTTGTTTCGCTGGCATCATATGTCACCAGATAAGTCTTTTTATTATCTTCGGATTTGTAGCCGTGACCGCAAAAATAAACGATGACCGTATCGCCGGCTTTTGCCTGCCGCAAGAATTCCGGAAAAGTTTCTTTGACTTTGGCAATCGGTGCTTCGCTGTCTTTGAGATAAATAATCTGCTTTTCGGGCACGCCCTGAGCGCGAAGAACATTCAGCAAGACCTCGTCGCGCCGATTTAATTGTGGAAACGAAGCGAATGATTTTTCATCCTCCCATTCAAGCAAGCCGACAAAATAAACCCACGTTCTGCCCGGATCCCACGAACGCAAATTTTGCGCACTAACCGCTCCGAAAAACAGTAAAATCGTCAAAAATACCGGAAAAATCTTCTTCATAAATTTCAAATTAAAAAGTTTTGAGTCCCGCCTTCA
>JANPDZ010000006.1:0-4019 GCA_031431735.1 Acidobacteriota bacterium
CTTTGTATGCACTATCACTTAATCGGAATTTGCGGGACGGCGATGGCTTCGCTGGCGGGAATGCTGCAGGCGCGGGGGCATCGCGTTACCGGCTCGGATCAGAATGTTTATCCGCCGATGTCAACACAGTTGGAAGAACTCGGAATCGAAATTTTGAATGGTTATAAAGCCGAAAACGCCGACATCGGTGCCGATTGCACGGTTGTCGGGAATGCGATCTCGCGCGGGAATGCGGAATTGGAAGAAGTTTTGAACCGCAAACTCGTGTATCGTTCGCAGGCGGAAATCGTCAAGGAAGAATTTATCCGCGGGCGGCGTTCGCTGGTCGTCGCAGGAACGCACGGCAAGACGACGACGACGAGTATTGCGACCTGGGTTGCGGAAGTTGGCGGACTTAATCCGTCGTTTCTGGTCGGTGGAATTGTCCAGAATTTCGGCGCGTCGTTTCGCGTCTCCGAAGGCAATTATTTCGTGATCGAAGGCGATGAATACGACACGGCTTATTTTGATAAAAAGCCGAAGTTTATGCACTATCTTCCCGAAATTGCGATCGTCGGCAACATCGAATTTGACCACGCCGATATTTACCGCGACCTGTGGGAGATCAAATACCAATTTTCGCGGCTGATGAATCTTGTGCCGTCAAACGGGCGTTTGATCTGCGGGATTGACAGCCCGGTTGTGCGCGAAGTTTTGGAAGAAATGAGCGGCAAACTTTTTACCAACATCGAAACTTTCGGCACTGCCGAAGATGCCAAATGGCAAGCGCGCGAGATTGATTTTTCGGGCGATGTGACGCGCTTTTCCGTCTTTCAAGCGGGCGAAAAATGGAGCGAATTTGAAACGAACTTAATCGGCGAATTCAACGTCCGAAATTGTCTGGCAGTGATAATTGCAGCTGATGCCTGGGGAATTTCCAGAGAGAAAATTCAGGAGGCTTTCCGAACGTTCAAATCGGTCAAACGGCGCGTCGAGATTCGCGGTGTGATCGGCGGCGTGACCGTCATTGACGATTTCGCGCATCATCCGACAGCGGTCGAAGAAACCTTGAAAGCCTTGAAAACCAAGTATAAAAACAACCGTCTGATCGCCGTTTTCGAGCCGCGTTCGTGGTCTTCGCGCCTCGCCGTTTTTCAGGAACCTTATACAAAAGCGTTTTCATATGCCGATTACGTCGTCATCGCCGAAGTTTTCAACACCACGAAAGCGAGCGAACTCGGCAAAGTTTTGGACGTTTCGGAACTCGTCGAAGACATCAAACTGCAAGGTAAACCGGCAATGAGTTTTCCGGATGCCGACGCGATCGTCGAACATCTCGCGCCCGAATTAAAAGACGGCGATGTCGTCGCAATTATGTCAAACGGCGGTTTCGGCGGCATTCACGAAAAGATTTTGAATGTCCTGAAAAATTAAAAGTTTATGCCGACGGCTGAAATAAAAGAAATAATTCCTGCTTCGGCGTCAACTGTTTTCGCGCTGGTTCACGATTATAAAAGGCGTTTGGAATGGGATACCTTTTTGCGGAAAGCTTATTTGGAACCGGGCTTTCCGGTTGCCTCTCAAGGTGCCGTTTCAGTCTGTCAAGGCAAATTTATTTTAGGCGGATTTGCTTTGCGTACGATTTATTTAACTTTTGAACCCGGCAAAGTGGCGGCGGTCAAAATGCTCAACCGACCGCCTTTTTTCGATACTTTTGCCGCCAGCATTCGTCATTTCGAGATTTCTGAAAACAACTCGGAAGTGATTTATAAATTTAATTTTACCGCCAAACCGAAATCGCTAAGGTGGTTTCTACATCCGTTTATGAGCAAAGTTCTTGCTTGGGAAACAAAAAGAAGACTTCAATCGCTAAAGAAGTTTTTTGCGGAAAAGCCGAAAAAATAGACAGCTGTTTTCTTGAATAGATCAAACATCTCGCGCCTGAATTAAAAGACGGTGGTTTCGGCGGAATTCACGAGAAAATTTTGAATGTCTTGAAGGATTAAATTTGGCTTTTTAACCAATTGCGAAAATCGCGCAAAATATGAGTTTGACCTTCGTTTTTTGTTCGTAAAATAAATTCGGTCAAAACTTTAGAAGTTAAAACCGGAAACGAAAGACTGTTTTCGATTTCTTCATATTTTTCTCCAACTAATTGATAAAACTTGACTTCCGCGCCGTCATAACGCCAAATTTCTTTCACCTCGAACGATGCGTAAATCGGAAATTTATCCCAAGAATCGTTGGTTGTATCAATTTCTATAATGACATCGGGCGGCGGCACAACCGAAGTATCAAAATCATCTAAGCCGATAATATATTTTGCATTTTCAACGTAAAAACAAGCATCCGGCTCCGCACCTTTTTTTTTGAGTTCGGATTTATATGTAGTTGAGCCAAGGTCTTCAATATCTAAAAATAATTCGTCCGATAAAATTTGTCCGATCCGCGTAAAAAAGGTTTTCGGTTTTTCGTGGTTAGGTTTTGGACTCATAACTGATAGTTTTCCCTCGTCAAACCAAATCCGGTGCGCCGGGAATTGTTCCATTTCGTTCACCAAATCTTCATAATCTTCCCACGAAACGCCATAAACCCTTGTCACGGCATTATTTGGAAGCGTTTTGACGGTTGAAAATAAATCTGTTTCGGTTGCAATCATTCCGTTATTTTACTTTTGTTTCACCTTTATTTCAAGAGAATTTGAGCTAAATCAGTAATGCCTCAGTGATAAGTCATTCTCGCTGTAATCGAAAACTTAAAGACTGGAGCGCGAGCATCCTTGCTTGCCATGAGCGTTGCTTCAACGCGAAAAAGCCTTGTTAAATTCGAAGGCACGAGGTTCACAAACGTCATTTTCGCGCCCTGCGCTCAGGCAAGCAAGGATGCTTGCGCTCCAGTCTTTAAGCCTTAGTTTTCTTTGAAAATAACTTTTTACTGACGCATTACCTAAATCAAACAGCGGTTTCGGCGGAACTCACGAGAAGATTTTGAATGTCTTGAAAAGCGCAAAAATTGATTGAATAGGTGCCGCTCTTTGTCGGTAAATCTCATTACTGAGCGGTCTAAAAATTGCAAGGGCTTTGAAAACTAAGAAAATCTGCCCACGCGCACGCACGAAAACAAGAAAAAAGATTTGGTTAAAATGATTTTTTTTCGTTTCTTTCGTGTGTGCGCGTGGGCAAAAATCTTAAAATATTTCATAATTTTCAAGTAAGCAATAACTATGCCGCTCAGTAATGAGCGAGTATGGGCAAATTTCGCACGATTGGCTATTGTGCCGCGATGATGAATAATTGCCGAACAATTTGACGAATAAATTTTAATGGGCAGTTAAATTTCATTTCATAAATCCAAATTTACAAAACTATCCTGAAAATCCATCGGACTTAAAACAGTATCAAATAAACCAAGGTTCTCGCCTTCGTGTTTATTGATTCCAGTGTATTCCAAACTTGCGTCTTCGTAGCGTTTGAATTTAGGGCAGTCCCAAAAATTGGGTTGATTACAACGTAAAACGCGTAAAGAAATTTATGTGAACACTATAACCCTAATGATAGTAGTGTTTAGTAAAATTTGTATCATCCTGGCAGTCCTTGTGTTACTATCACTTTTTGAATTTTTGGAACTGCCCTTTATAAACTGCGTCGTTCATTAACGCGCTGTTGAAAACGCCAAGGCTGACTAGAATTTCAAAATCCTTATTCGTCGAAATATTCCACGCCTTCGCCTTCGCCGTATTTGATTTCCTCTTTACCTTCCGCCTCGAAAAATTCTTTCGCCGAATCGCGCCACGCGCCGTAGTGATATTCGTCAAACGCTACACAATCCCAATTGATAGTGTGAACCCATTCGTTTTTAACTTTGATTCCGCCCGCCGGATTTTTGCCTAAATAATCTTGATAGGACTTACGCAAAGTTCATTTTTGTCGCTGAAAGCGACTAATTTAATAGCGTCGGGTGAAACCCGACGTTGAAACCGAAAATCGCTCCGACGCTGTAAGTGTCGAACAAATTGCTAACAAATTCGTCCCTTTCCGAGG
>JANPDZ010000007.1:0-6470 GCA_031431735.1 Acidobacteriota bacterium
CAAAAAGCGTTTTTCCAAAAAGTGCAAAAAAGCCTCTCAGTAACTTGTTTGGCTTCATGACCACAAAAGTTAGCCCTTATTTTAGTTACAGTTAGAAATTTCACTTCAATTTGTCAAGCCTATTTTTCGTCCAAAGTCTAATTGATTGAGACTTCGGATATTTGCGCCTGTTCCGCTATCTGTCAGTGTTTTTCTGACGGAATCAGTTTTTAGAAGGTGAGCATAGAACAAAGGAAAAACTTTTGGCGATGAAATACGCAAACGTATCGTAAAACCTGAAAATGTAGCTTTGAAGTCTAATTTGGGGATAACAACATTTCGACCGATTAAATCAGGATTACCATTTGAACGAACAAAAACGATGTCATTTTCTTTTAGTAAATAATCCTCGCTTATTTTGCCGTCTAATTGAATTGTTGCAAAACTATCAAGCGGCGCAAAAAAATGATTTTTGAAATCCTTTACCCCTAAAACTTGCACAAACTCGCCAGTGCTTTCCTTTGTGTAATTGATGCCGTTTTTTAGTTCACCGAGTTCGCCGAGTTCGACCATTTCCCAATCGGGCGAAATATCAATCTGTGGTTTGTAGTTCTCGACGACTTGCTTTGCGCCGTCAATGATGCGCTGAAAGCCTTCGATTTTCTCAACTATCTCTTTTTGAATTGAAAGCGGCGGAAGCGGGATTTTGAATCCGGTTAGTGAACCAAGAACGATGTAATTTGTTGCTGAACCATATTGTTTATCCAAAATGTAATCGTTCCATTTTGCTTGCAAGATGTAATAAACAAATTTAGATAAAACCTTTTCAATAAACTTCGATAAAACATAGGTTCTCTGATAAGCCTCAAATTTTCCGTTATAGTAAAAAACCATTCCGACATTCGCGCCATTTCCGGGTAACAAAACCGCTTCGCCATCGAAAGAGTAATCAGGACTTTTGAATTGTCCAGCCGCGCAAGTATAAAAGGGATATTTACCATCCACAGTTGCATAATTGACATCTTTTCTCCCCGTCATAATTTGGCAAATCTCGCTGAGTTCAACTGTTTCAAAATTGTGATTTTGAACCTTAGCAGTTTTATATCTATCGCCCGAAAGATTGTAATCGCCATTTGCCGCAATCTGTGTTTTCTCGACGGCGGCGGCTTGCAAAGGCAAATCTTCACCTTCGAAGCGCGAAGTGTCGCCCTGCAAAACGGCTTGCTGAAAATCGCGGATTAAATTCATCGCGTCGGGCAAATCACTTGTCGCCATTTCCCGACGCTGTGCGCCCAATCCGAATCCGTCATTTTGGATTTTGACAAAGAGAATTTTGTCCGTCTTTCCGGCAAGCGTTTTGTCCATCAGTAGCACGGAAGTTTTAACGCCCGAATATGGCTGAAAAACTCCGGCGGGAAGCGATACGACCGCATACAAAAACGCTTTATCAACCAGCATTTTACGCAAATCTTTATAAGCTCCGGCACTTTGAAAAATAATGCCTTCGGGAACGATTATTCCGGCGCGCCCGGTTGTCGGGTGAATATGTTCGGCGATGTAATCAACAAACAAAACTTCGCTTCGGTTGGCGGAAATCGAAAACTTTTTATGCGGTTTAATTCCACCTTTCGGCGACATAAACGGCGGATTTGCCATCACTACATCAAAGGTTTCATTCCAACGGTCTTCGCTCGTCAGCGTATCGTATTCGTAAATGTGCGGGTCGGGAAAGCCGTGCAGATACAAATTAACAAGGCTCAAGCGCACCATATCGGGCGAAATATCATAACCGACAAAATTCTGCATCATTTTTTTACGCTCGTCGGGCGTGAGCATATCGCCATTGGCGAGTGGAGAGTTGCGAGTGGAGAGTAGAGAGTCGGCGGAATAATTTTTTGTATTAGCCCGCAAGATATGTTTGAAGGACGAAATCAAAAACCCGGCAGTGCCGCAAGCCGGGTCGCAAACGGTTTCATTCTTTTTCGGTGCAAGTGTTTCAACAATAAAATCAATAATGTGGCGTGGTGTGCGGAATTGTCCGGCATCGCCTTGTGAACCCAAAACAGAAAGCAGATATTCAAACGCATCACCAAGCCGTTCGCTGTGGTCATACTTAAATTCGTTGATTGTTTTCAGAAACAAAGTCAGCGTTTCCGGGTCGCGGTAAGGCAGATAAGCATTTTTGAAAATATCGCGGAAAAGCTGCGGCAAGTTTGGATTTTGATTGAGTTTGACAATTGCTTCGCCGTAAAGCGCAAGTCGTTCGTGTCCACTCAAGTTTGGAGCAAAGAGTTTGCGCCAACCATATTTTTCATAATCGCCAACAAAAAAGGACGGGTCGCCATCGTATTCAACAGATTGCGCGTCCATATCGTCCATAAACTTGTAAATCAAGGCAATGGTGATTTGTTCAACTTGGCTTTTCGGGTCAGGCAATTTTCCGACAAGAATATCCCGCGCCGTATCAATCCGGCGTTTTGTTTCGTTATCCAACATAATTATTGCTTGTCTGCTTACGGCGTATAGACTTCAATCGCTTGATTTTCTCCGCCGTCAATTGTGGGAACTGATTCATATCCTGCGGAAATTTCACATCCGGCAAAATAAGCAGCCGTTACGAAACTTACCATTGAGGCAAAAATTTGTGGCTCATATGCTGTTGATACCATAATCGCCTCTTCTTTTTTATCCTTAGCTTTGACGGTAAAAACAAATTGGGCGGAGTTCTGTCCGCGCCCTTTAATGTTAATTGATGTAACTCTGCCTGTTATTGTTGTTTCCATAACTAATTTCTCCTGTTCAGTCCATAAATTGATTAAGTGCAATATTATCTTTTATGTATTCGATAATCTGATTTCGCAATTCAAGCGGAACCTTTTTGAATGCTTCGCGGTTCGGATTTGTTTCTAATCTCGCAAATTGACGGCTTTCGATTATGTCACGAAATTCGGCATCGGTCAGATAACTTTTGAAAAAATGTTTCGCTGTTACAAATTCGTTTTCGTCGGGTTTATAACGGCTGTCGAATTTATCAAATTCATCTTCAAGCATTTGGTCTTTTGTCTTGAAGTAAGGAATAAAGCCGAAAATCTTTTCGACAATTTCGCGCAAACTTAAACGGCGGTCAATCTTCAAAGTTTTTCGGAGTTTATCAAGGTTATAATAATCTTCCGGCTTATCAAACAGATTGCCGACAATATAATCTTCGATGGATTGAAAATCTCTCGTTTCAATCATCCGCTTGATTTCGGCATCTGATTTTACGCGGTCTTCAAATCGCTCGAAAAGTTTTCGGTCAATCTTCATTCCATCCGCGCCGATAGCAATTTCTTCAAGCGTTTTCAATTCATCGGGATTAAAGTTTTCAAACTCGTCAAGATTGATTGCTCCGCCGCCTGTTGTTGGTTCGCGTTCTTCGCCGCTTGATTCAACTGGCAGTTTCAAAACTTCGTCATAGTCAAACTTCTCTTCAAAATATTCACAGTTTGCGAAAAAGTCGAAAAGTTTGAAACGCTTTTTGTCTTGCCGTCCTATTTCTTCGGCGCGTTCTTTGTCTTTGAGCTCTTCGGTGAAATTATGTTTGCGTGTGCCGCGTCCTTTGATTTGCACAAAATCAGTCGGCGAAAAAATCGGGCGCATTAAACCGACATTCAGAATGTCCGGGCAATCGTAACCAGTTGTCATCATTCCAACGGTTACACAAACGCGGGTTTTACCTGTTTGATAAAGCGGATCAAAATTTCCTTTCCCGCTTAGATTGTTATTTGTGAAGTTGATTGTAAATTGTTGGGCGTTAGTTATTTTGCTTGTAACTTGCATCGCAAAATCAGAATTATATTTGCCCGGGAAAAGTTTGTCGGCGTATTCGTTTAAATACTGTGCGATGTGCGCCGCGTGATTCTGACTAACGCAAAAGATAATCGTTTTGCCAATTTCGCCGCTGATCGGGTCAAGCAAAGCATTTTTGAGAAAGGTTTTACAAAAGGCGCGATTTGTATTTTCAGAAAAGAATTTGCGCTCAAAATCACGCGAGAAAAAAGTTTCAGTGTCTTCTATTACTTTGCCTTCGGTTATCTTACTTTCTTCGGCTTCAAGTTCGGCTTTTGCTTCGGCTTCGGCTTGCACTCCGGCGAGAACGCTGTAACCTTTATCGGAAAGAAGTTGAGTTGTAATTTCGGTTCGGGCATCGGCAACAATCGGATTTATTAAATAACCGTCTTTAACACCATCGGTTAATGAATAGCTGAAAGTCGGTTCGCCTGATTCACAACCAAAAGTTGTATAAGTATCAAGTAATAATCGCCTTTCGAGTTCTCGCGGGTCGTGTGCGTTGGCAGAGGCAAGATTTACCTTTTTCAAATAGTTCTTCGGCGTGGCGGTCAATCCCAATTTATAGCCGATAAAATACTCAAAAACGGCGCGGCTGTTTCCGCCGATTGAGCGATGCGCTTCGTCGGAAATAATCAATTGAAAATCATTAGGCTTGAAAAGCCGTCTATATTTGTTTTTGAAAAGAAATGATTGAACAGTCGAAACAACAATTTCGGCATTTCGCCAATCATTCCGATTTTCTTTGTAGATTTTGCAAGTAAAGTCGCTTTTTAGATATGCGACAAAGTTTTTCCACGCTTGGTCTTCCAACTCCAGACGGTCAACAAGAAATAATACCCGGCTGACATTTCCACTTCTCAAAAACAATTTGATAACGGCGGCTGATGTTAAGGTCTTGCCTGTTCCCGTTGCCATTTCAAACAAAAATCGGTCTTTGCCTTTATGAATTTCTTCCTGAATGCGATGAATAGCGCGAAGTTGAAAGGGTCGCAGAAATTTAAGTTTGTTTTCTTCGGCAAACTGCTCTCTCAGTGCTTCATTTTTCCAACGCGGATCATCGGCGTAGTCCGGTTTCTGTGTTATAGCAATGTAGTCGCGTTCGACAATTTGACTGGTGATATTTTTGGCAATCGGCTCAAAATCTTTGAAATCGTCAATTTCTTCAAGGCGCGGAAATCTTGTTATGACTTTCGGATTTCCAAGCCAAGTATCCCAAAGATAATGTTGGTTTCCATTTGAAAGAATGATAAACCTTGCGCTTTGTTTGTAGGCATAAGCACGGGCTTGCTCTTTACCGATAAGTGGGCTTAAATGCTCTGCTTTGGCTTCGAGAACTGCAATAACGCTTCCATCTGTGCCGAGTAGAGAATAATCAGTAAAACCGTTCTTAGTCTTCTCGAAATTATTGCCGAGTTCATCAAGTAGCGTTTTTGTGATTTTGACGTTTTGCTCAAGTTGAATATTGGCTTGCCCGTTTTCATTATCGAAAAAACGCCAACCGGCTTCATCAAGTAGTTTGTTAATTTTTATGCGAGCGTGTGCTTCGTTTCCGTTCATAACTTTGGGTTAATTATTTTGGATAATCAAAGAAATCTTTTACTTACCGATTCATCGTTAGATATGAAGATAGCTGTTTTAAGTGAAACAATAGAATTATCTACTAATTCGATCATTCTGACAAGGCTGATGTTGGTAACATTAGAACCATAATCTGCGAGGAATTCTCCTTGGTGGAAATATGTGAATGAACAATCAAAATAGAAACTAATTATTCAAGGGCAACTTTAACGGTTGCCCTAAACTTTTGATTTTATTAAAATATTCAGGCATTTTGCTGTGGGGGAATTTGTGGGGACACCCTGCTTGCACGGTCAACAATAACAAAAGTTAATTGTTGCCTCACAGATATTTGCAGAAAGGTGCCGTTCGGTGCAGATACCGCTTTAAGAATATATTTTTCTTTCATCTGTATTTTTCAAAACCTCGCTAACATTAATAAATATCGGCTTATCGAAGACGTTAATTTGATAATTCTGACAATCCTTTAGAAATGTGAAAATTTCATCTCACTCCAAATTTATCAGGCAGATCGCATCAAGCAAAGTAATTTTGTATAATTTTGTAAGAATGAATCGAATACCGCTCAAACAGACTCTTGCCGCGTTTCTATCCATAAGTTTTTTATGGCTTTTCGCAGCTTGTGTCTTGATTTGCGGTGATTCAGCCTGTGCTGAAGAATCCTCAAAAATTTCCGGTTTTTCCGTCGGCAATACTGAACCGGATTCAAATGCTTGCCCGATTACCGAAACGCCGAAATCCACAACTGCGGAACGCATTGCAATTGATCCCTTTTCATTGACCATCGAATCTTGGCGACAAGTCTTTGTTTTTAAGCCGAAAATTAATCCGGCCATCCTTGACTTGCCGCGTCAGATTTTTGTTTTCGGAAGTCCGCCATTAAAACGACTTCCCGTGCTTCGGATTTAACAATTCCTCAAAAGCTAAGTTGATTTTTGGCTTGCGTTTTCGGTTTGAGAACGCGCCATAGCTTCATTCTATTTCAACAGGAAATTGTTAAGGTTACAAGCACTTATGAAACAAGTTAGTAAAAGAAATTAAATAAGGTCATCCATTTGGGATCTTTTGGCATCCAAACAGAA
>JANPDZ010000008.1:0-6027 GCA_031431735.1 Acidobacteriota bacterium
AGCAGTTATTTTCAGGCTTCGTGAAATGATTCAGCAAGGCGAGTTTCGTTCGGGCGATAAACTTCCGCCCGAAAGAGATTTGGCACGAAAAATGGGCGTTTCGCGTCCGACCTTACGAGCCGGAATTCGTTCGTTGGCGGCAGTCGGTTTGCTCGAATCGCGGCGCGGTTCGGGAACTTTTGTCGCCGAAGCCAAAGAATCGCTGACGCTTGACGGAAGCCAGCTAAAAATGTTGGCAAGTTTGTATAATTTTAGTCCTGACGAAATGTTTGAAGCGCGCATCGCGCTCGAAATGTATATCGCCGGATGCGCGGCTCAGCGCGCTACCGAAGAACAAATTACGCTTCTTGCCGAAGAAATTACCGGAATGTTTGCGTCGCTCGACAAACCCGAACAGTTCTTGAAACACGATATGAATTTTCATCAAACCATCGCGATCGCTTCGGGCAATAAGATTTTAACCGCGCTGATGAATATGGTCACGCAAGTTTTACTCGAAACGCGCCGTAAAACCGTCAAACGCGCCAAAGATTTGAAAGAAGCGGCGGAAATGCACCGCAATATCTATCGGACAATCCGCCAAAAAGATCCGGAAGCGGCACAACAAGCGATGTGCGAACATCTGCTGACGACACAGAAGGCACAAAGTCTGGAAAATCTAGGATGATTTAAAGAATTTTTGCCCACGCGCACACACGAAATGAACGAAAAATTTCTAAATAATTTTCTTTTTTTTAGTGCTTTTCGTGTGTGCGCGTGGGCAATCTCCGAAAAAGTTTTCTTAACTGCCAACTTGGAAAAATTGTAGTTTTATTCTGTTTCTATGAAAAACTCGAAAATAACACGACGAACATTTATCGGCGCAGTCGCCGCCACCGGCGGTTTGGCAAAAATCGGATTCGGGCAAAAGAAAACTAATTCAAAAATTGACCGTTTTGCTTTAGTTAATCGGCACAATCCTGTTTTACGAAAAATCGAACCGCTTTCGCCGCTGTCGGTCGGCAATGGCGAATTTGCTTTTACCTGCGACGTAACGGGTTTGCAGACCTTCGCGGACGAATATCGTGAAGCGATGCCGCTCTGCACGATGTCCCAATGGGGCTGGCACACAAAACCGCTGCCCGCTGAATTGCAGGGAAAAACTTATCAATTGACCGACTACGACACTTACGGGCGCAAGGTCGGTTATCAAACCGGACGAACCGGACAACAGGAGCTTTACGACTACTTACGCGAAAATCCGCATCGGCTGCATCTCGGGAAAATCGGTCTGCGGCTTTTGAAAGCCGACGGAAGCGAGGCGAAATCTTCGGATATTACCGACATCGAACAAAAACTTGATCTCTGGAAAGGACAGATCGAAAGCCGTTTTAAATTCGAGGGCAAAGCAGTTTTGGTCAGAACTGTCGCGCATCCGACACTTGATATATTGGCTGTTTCCGTCGAATCAAGTTTGGTTACTGAAGGAAAACTGTCCGTGCGGATTGCTTTTCCGTATGGTTCGCAAACAATTCAGGCGGCAGATTGGTCTGTGCCCGAAAAACATCAATCGAAAATCGTTAATCAAACCGCAAATCGCGTTGAAATTCAGCGCACTTTAGATAAAGACACATATTTTGCCGCTGTTCTGTGGCAAGGAAACGCAAAGTTTGAAACCGAAAAAGTGCATCATTTTTTGCTCAAACCGCAAAAGGATCAAAAATTCGAATTCTTCGTTTCGTTCTCACCATATTCAACGATAATAAATGTGCCGATTATAAACGAGAGATTTGGGGCGAGCGAAAATTACTGGAAAGCTTTTTTGCCGATTATAAACGCGACATTTGCAGCGAGCGAAAATTACTGGAAAGATTTTTGGACAAAAGGCGTGGCGGTCGAACTCTCGGAAAGCAAGGACAAACGCGCCAAAGAATTGGAACGGCGCATCGTTTTGTCGCAATATTTGACGGCAATCAATTGTTCGGGTTCGATGCCGCCGCAGGAAACAGGTCTGACGACCAACAGTTGGTATGGCAAATTTCACCTCGAAATGCACTGGTGGCACGCGGCGCATTTTGCGCTTTGGAATCGTCTGCCGATGCTCGAAAAAAGCCTCGATTGGTATATAAAAGTTTTGCCTTCAGCAAAAGCGCGAGCCAAACAACAAGGCTATTCGGGAGCGCGTTGGGCAAAAATGACCGATCGAAGCGGTTATGATTCACCGTCACCGATCGGTCCGCTTTTGATTTGGCAGCAACCGCACCCGATTTTTTATGCCGAGCTTTGCTATCAATTAAAACCGACTCGTAAAACTCTCTTAAAATTTAAACAAATTGTCGAAGAAACTGCCGAATTTATGGCATCCTATGCTTATTTTGACTCAAAAACGAATCGTTATGTGTTAGGTCCGCCCGTTATTCCGGCGCAAGAAAATCATCCGGCGCGCGAAACCTGGAATCCGACTTTTGAGCTTGAATATTGGAATTTCGGCTTGAAAAAAGCTAACGAATGGCGCGAAAGATTGGGTTTGAAACGTGAGGCGAAATGGGACGATGTGGTCAAAAAACTCTCGCCTTTGCCCTCCAAAGATGGCGTTTATCTCGCGCACGAAAATTGTCCGCAAACTTTCACTGAACGCAATATTGATCATCCTTCGATGCTCGGCGCACTTGGAATTTTAAGCGGCGAAATGGTTGATAAAGAAACGATGCGGCGGACTCTTCAAAAAGTGATGAAGGAATGGAAATGGGATGACACTTGGGGCTGGGATTATCCGATGACGGCGATGACGGCGGCGCGCCTCGGGGAAACCGCAACGGCGATTGACGCGCTTCTTCTCGACACGCCGAAAAATCACTACGCGATCAACGGTCATAATTATCAACGCCCGAATTTGCCTTTGTATCTGCCCGGTAACGGTGGTTTGTTATACGCCATCGCTTTGATGGCAAACGGTTGGAAAGACTCGCCGAAAACGAACGCGCCCGGTTTTCCTTCCGACGGCTCTTGGACGGTTCGCGTTGAAGGATTTAACAATTTACTTTTTCAGAAGATTTAAAGTTATGAACAGATTAAATTGGCAAACAATTTTTACTATCGCGGTTGGCTTAACGATTTTATTTTCCGGCGTGAATTACGGTCAAAAAACAAAATTGCGCCAGATGGAAAAACTTTCGCGCGGCGTTGTCGCCGTCAATCAGGGCAGCGGAAAAGTTTTCGTTTCGTGGCGAATGTTTGGCACGGATTCCGACAAAATCGCGTTTGATCTTTATCGTGAAACCGACGGAAAAGCGTTGAAATTAAATAACAAACCGATCTCGGACATAACTTTTTTTATTGACGAAAAAGCCGATTTGAAAAAGGCGAATTCATATTTCGTCCGCGCGGTTTCTGGTAAGAAAGAACAGAGCGCGAAATTTACTTTGGCGGCAAATTCCGCAACAAAACAATATTTAAGCGTTCCGCTTCAAACGCCCGCAGGTTATACGCCGAATGACGCTTCGGTCGGCGATTTGGACGGCGACGGTGAATATGAAATCGTGCTTCATCAAGCCGGACGCGGAGCGGATAATAGTCGCGCCGGATTTACGACCGAACCGATTCTGCAGGCTTATAAATTGGACGGCACACTATTGTGGACAATCAACTTGGGCAAAAATATCCGTGAAGGCGCACATTACACGCAGTTTATGGTTTACGACCTCGACGGCGACGGGAAGGCGGAAATCGCGTGCAAAACTGCTGACGGCACGGTTGACGGCAAAGGCAAAGTCATCGGCGATAAAGATGCTGATTGGCGTTTCAAAACAGGTGAAATACTTGACGGAATTAATCGTCCCGGCGAAACCGGCAGACGAAACGCCGAAGGTTATATTTTGCGCGGCCCCGAATTTTTGACTGTTTTTGATGGTCAAACGGGTGCCGAACTCGCCACAACCAAATACATTACGCCGCGACATCCGACGAAAGAAAATCCGACCAGCGAAGAATTAAAAGAAGTTTGGGGCGATGGTTACGGCAATCGTGTTGACCGATTTCTGGCGGCGGTCGCTTACTTAGACGGCGAACACCCAAGTCTCGTTTTTTCGCGCGGTTATTACACGCGCACGGTTCTCGCGGCGTGGGATTTTCGCGGCGGAAAACTGACGAATCGTTGGATTTTTGACAGTTCTTCAAGCGAGGAAAATAAAAAATTTGCCGGACAAGGCAATCACAATCTAAGCGTCGGAGATGTTGACGGCGACGGGAAGGACGAAATTGTTTTCGGCGCGATGGTCATTGATGACGATGGCCGTGGTCTTTATTCGACAGGTTTGGGACACGGTGACGCGCTTCATCTTTCGGATTTAGACCCTGACCGTCCCGGTTTGGAAGTTTTCGACATTCAGGAAAGATTCGACCGAGAGGGCGCGCATTTCCGCGATGCGCGAACGGGCGAGATTTTATGGAAAAAGCCTTCGATTAAAGCCGGCGATGACGGCGAAGGTCCCGGACGCGGACTTTCGCTCGACATTGATCCGCGTTACAAGGGTTTTGAATCTTGGGTTTTCGGCGCAGGAATTTTTGGATTGTTCAACACGAAAGGCGAAAAGATTTCCGACAAAAATCCGCGTTCATGCAATTTCGGCGTTTTTTGGGACGGCGATCTTTTGGGCGAATTGCTTGACCGCACCACAATTTCCAAGTGGAATTGGACAAACGAAACGACCGACGTGATTTTTACTGCCGAAGGCGTGATGTCAAACAACGGCACGAAAGCGACTCCGGCTTTGAGCGCGGATTTGTTCGGCGATTGGCGCGAAGAAATCATCTGGCGCACGACCGACAACAAAGAATTGCGGATTTATACGACCGTTGCGCCGACCAAATATCGTTTTTACACTTTTATGCACGACCCGCAATATCGCGTTTCAATCGCGTGGCAAAACGTCGCGTATAATCAGCCGCCGCATACTTCTTTTTACATCGGAGAAGGAATGAAGCGGCCGCCGAAACCGGAGATTACAACGCTAAAAAACAAAAAATAATGGTAAATTATCGTAGAGGCAAATTTTTATGAAAAAACTTCTTATTTCAGCTTCGTTTTTATTAATTTTTACGGCTTCCGTTTTTGCACAAACACCAACGCCGACACCGCTCGACGCGAATGCCGAAAAGCAACGCGCCGACCGCCTTCAGGCGCGTTTAAATGATTTCGCCAACTATGCGCGTTACCGCGAAGCGAATTCCAAACTCGTGCCGCCCGCGAAAGACGAAAAGCGTGTCGTTTTTATGGGCGATTCGATCACCGACGGCTGGAAATTAAACGAATATTTTCCGAATCAACCGTTTGTTAATCGCGGCATCAGCGGGCAGACAACTCCGCAAATGCTCCTTCGTTTTCGTCCCGACGTGATTGATTTGAAACCGAAAGTCGTCGTAATCTTAGCGGGAACAAACGATATTTCGGGCAATACGGGATCGATGACGCTCGAAGCCATCGAAGGAAACTTAGCCTCGATGGTCGAACTCGCGCACGCCAACGGAATCAACGTCGTTCTCGCGTCGGTTTTGCCCGTCAGCGATTACAATACGAACAAAGCGGGCGAAAAAATCATTCGCTCCGTTCAGCGTCTGCCCGCGCAAATTTTGGTTTTAAACGCTTGGATAAAAAACTTCTGCGCGGAACGAAAACTCGTCTATCTCGATTATTTTACGGCGACGGTTGACGATAAAGGTTTTCTGAAAGCGGAAATTGCGAATGACGGTTTGCATCCGAACGCGAAAGGTTATGAAATTATGAAAACGCTTGCCGAACAAGCGGTCATCACGGCTTTGAAAACAAAACAGAAAGGTAAAAAATAAAACATTTTTTCAAATTTTATTATTTAAGGAAATTACTTTCGGAAACACAGCTAAAACCCGGACAACTCATGTTTCGCTCAAAAATAATGTCAGTTAGACAAAAGCTAAATACTAGAACTATCGTATTTGCAACACTTAAAATTTGATGTGTTTTGTTTAACAAAACTATTTTTTCAGAATAAAATCGCTCTTTTCTGATTTGTT
>JANPDZ010000009.1:0-7396 GCA_031431735.1 Acidobacteriota bacterium
GGCGGAGCGTCAAATAATAATGCTGCCCGACGAGCGAAAAAACCAGTCCGGCAATATTTCCTTTGAAGGATTGTTTTGCCATCCATTTCTTCGCAAATTTTTCGGTCGGTTGAAGCAGTGCGCCCATCGAGATTTCCATAAACGCATTCTGATTGCCCATTTTCGGATGATAAAGCCCCGGCAGATCGCCCTTGATCGGCACATCCATTTTTTGCAGACGCGGATCATTGATGTAATCGACGAGCTTTACTTTTTCAAGTCCGCGAGTATGTTCCGTCGGCAAAAAATCCAATATTTTATGAATTTGTTCGGTCGTATCTTTCGGCAAGTCAAAGCTCGCCTGATTCTCTATTTTTAATTTTGTTGCTTTGGCAGGTTTTTGTCCTGCGGTTTGTATTGCCATAACTTCTCTAAATTGTAAATTGTAATTCAAGATTAGTAAATTGTGCGACAACTTTGTGGTAATTCTACAACAATTTCAGATTTCAAATTTCAAATTTCAAATTTCAAATTCAGTATTTACGGAGTTTTGTTAACTTTTGAACCTTCGGCACAAATTTTGTTATATAAATTAATACTCTGTAAAATAATTTTTTTTATATAAACGCAGAGAGCGCAGGGAGCGCAGAGTTTTTTATTAAAACTTGAATTTACGGAATCATTGTTAAATAGCATCTCTCTGCGTTCTCGGCGTTCTCGGCGTTAAAAAATATCAGAAAACTTAATTTACAAAGTACTTAATTTTGAAAATGAATCAAACAACTCTTGCCAAAACAATCGAAATAAGCGGAATCGGTCTGCACACCGGCGTTGACGTAAATTTAAAGCTCAAACCCGCGCCTGAAAACACGGGTTATATCTTTGTGCGGACGGATCTTGACGATTTTGAAATTCCGGCATCGGTTGAATATATTTCGCATTGCAGTTATGCGACGACGCTGCTTCGGCGCGGCGTTTTGCTTTCGACCTGTGAACATCTGCTTTCGGCGCTGCGCGGTGCCGGCGTTGACAATTGTTTTATCGAACTCGACAACATCGAAATTCCGATTATGGACGGATCATCGGAACATTTTATCGAATTAATTGAAAAAGTTGGGATTACGCAACAAACCGCGCCGCGCCACTATTTGAAAATTCTCGAAAAAGTCGAATTCATTCAAGGCGATCGAAAGATGTCGGTCGAACCTTCGGACAAATTCGAGATCGAATGCGTGATTGATTTTCCGCATCCTTTTATCAATCGCCAATCGTTTCATTTCGAACTAAAAAACGGTTCGTTCGGACGCGAGATCGCTTCGGCACGAACCTTTGGTTTTACGGCAGAAATCGAAATGCTCCGCAAAGCAAATTTGGCTTTGGGCGGTTCGCTCGACAACGCAATTGTGCTGACCCCCGACGGAATGCTCAACGAAAATCCACTGCGCTTCACAGATGAATTTGTGCGCCACAAAATTCTCGACATCATCGGTGATTTTGCGCTTTTAGGAATGCCTGTTTTAGGGAAAATCGTCGCCGAAAAATCGGGACACGCCGTTCACGCTTCTCTGATGAGCAAACTTTTGAAAACAGAAACAGCTTGGAAAATTATTGAAAATTTATAAAACAAGTCTGAAACACTTCTTCAAAATTTTAAAAAAGGTTTTCGATTTCCACCGAAAACCTTTCCAAGTTTGACACTCAACTTTTCCAGTTTGTTTAGGGAACAAACACATTCGGAACGGGTTTATCGGTCGAAGTTCCGAAAGTCGTCGCAATCACGCCCGCGGTTGAACGCGACAACCACCGTTGAACGAACACCCCTCAATAACGGAAAAATTTCCGCCGACAAGTATCCGCCCGTCCGGTTGAACGACGACGACATTTTCCGTCATTATTCTGGCAAAGCCGTAAAATTCACATCATTCAATTCTTCATTAACCGATAAAACTTGTGTCGGTTGAGCAAACTGATAACGTTTGCTCATGACCGAAATTATGTATGTTTCGCCGACCTCAACCGAATCGAAAGAATAATATCCGAAGGAATTGGTCTTAGCTCTTCGCGTAAAGCCGTTGCCGTCCGTTAATGAAATATATGCCCTATTGATACCGTTTCCGTTTGCCGTCAAAACTCGTCCGCCAACTGACACGCTCGCGGCGGTTGGTGCTAATTCTGCCAACGCCCAATCGGAAAATCCGGTAACATTTTCAGCCGTTACACGATTGGAAAAAGTATTCACGGTGCTGTTAATCATCGTCGCCATTCCGCCCGCGATGCGATAGGATTTGTAATTGTTTTCAACTCCGATGATGTCGCTCTGGAGATAGCCGAAAATCAAATCAGCGTTGGTAATGCCGCCGCCCGGATTTTCGATTTGCCACCAACGCGCCAAACGATTGACGGGCAATCCCGCCGCCGGATTTGGATACGCGCCTTGATTTGCCTTAATCAAAACGTTGCCCGTGCCGGTTATATTCTTAACCGTAATCGGCGAATAACCGTTTACCGTGCCGACGGGGAAATTAAAAGTTCCGGTGTCGTTCACACAGCGCACGAGCGCGGTTTGAATATAGCTCACCGAATCGCCGCCCATAATGCCGTCTTGTTGGCAGTTGCTGATAACAAGCGTTCCCTCGCCGTTAATGATGCCACCGTTCAAACCGAGGATGCCGTTGATCGTCAGCGTTCTGCCCGTGCCGACGGTCAGCGTTCCGCCGTTGACCATAAAATCGTTCATCGTGACATCGGCGGACGTGATGTTGACGGTACCTGATCCTGCAGGAATGACGGCGTTGGTGTTGGCGGCGGGAGCGGTTCCGGTCGTCCAATTCGCGCTGTCGTGCCAATCCGTAGTGGTGAAACCTTTCGACAGTGCCGGGACATTCCATTGTTGGATATAATAACGGGTGAAATAGCGCGCAACTCCACTATTTACTCCGGTAAAGAAGCCGCCGATATACTGATCGTTGCCCGAACGAACCGTCGCATTGGTTGCACGTGCCGCAGCTAAAACATCAGCGTTGCCCGTGATAGGCGCCCACGTGTTGTTTCCGGTATGGTAACGGGCGATGCGGTCGAGATTCGTCGCGCCGTCAAAGGTTTGTAAAAAAGAGCCGCGGACAAACAAAAAATTGTCGGTAGTTGACAGCGCATAGACACCACCGCTCAGCCCGTTGTTTGCTAATGGCGACCAAGTATTGGTGACGGTGTTGTAGCGGGCAATGTTATTCAGATTTGTCACTGCGCCGTTGAATGTTTGCGTAAAGACTCCGCCGGCAAACAGGTTGTCACCGGAGATTGCCAGCCCACCATAGACGCCGCCGTTCAGCCCGTTGTTTGCTAATGGCGACCAGGTGTTGGTGACGGTGTTGTAGCGGGCAACATTATTCAGATTTAACACCGCGTCGTCGAAGGTCCTCGAAAAATCGCCGCCGGCATACAAGTTGTCGCCGGAGATCGCCAACCCAAGGACAATGCCCGCCAGCCCGTCGTTTGCTAACGCCGACCAAGTGTTGGTGACGGTGTTGTAGCGGGCAACGCCCCTCATATTTGTCACCGCGCCGTCGTTGGTTTGCGAAAATTCGCCGCCGACATACAAGATGTCGCCGGAGATCGCCAGCCCAAAAACAGGTCCGTTCAGCCCGTTGTTTGCTAACGCCGACCATGTTTTGGTGGCGGGGTTGAAGCGGGCAATACCGTTCATATTTGTCGTCGCGCCGTCGGCGGTTTGCGTAAATTGTCCCCCGACATAAATATTGCCGTTTGCGTGGGCGGCAAGCGCATTGACTTGGTCGTCTAATGCGAGTCCATTGTTTGGGCCCAATCGAGACCAAAGATCGATTGAACCCGCGTCGTTGATTGAAGCAACATTATTCTCTGTAAACTGAAAGCCGGCGATACCGCCGAATTGTGGTCCCTGGAAACCACCCAAGACGGTTTGGCTAAAGTCTCCGCCGATATACAAGATGTTGCCGGAGAATGACAGTGAACTGACAGTCTCGTTCAAGCCGCCGCCCAACTCTAACCATTCTACATTACTGAAATTGAAGACGGCGATCCTTGCCAGATTTGTCATACCGTCGGCGGTTTGCGAAAAGTAGCCGCCGACAAACAAATTGGTGCCGGTACTCGAGAGCGCACGGACATCGCCGTCCAAGCCGTTGTCGGTGAGCGGAAACCAAGCGTTGGGGCTGTTTAAAAAGTCGTAATAAGCAATGTTGTTGAGGTTCAAAGTCCCGCCGTCGTTGGTTTGTGAAAAATCGCCACCGACATACAGTAAATTGTTGGAAATTGTCAGCGCGTAAACATTGCCATTCAAGCCGTCGCCGGTGAGCGGCGACCAAGTGTTGGTTCCAAGATTGAAGAGAGCGATGTTGTTGAGGAGGTTCAAATTCGCGCCGTTATGGTTTTGCGAAAATTGTCCGCCGACAAACAAACGGTTTCCGGAGATTGCCAGCGTATAGACGGAGCCGCCGACACCGGATGCGCCGCTTAAACCATTGTGTGCGAGCGGGGACCAAGGGTTTGGGTTGCTTGCAAGGTCATAACGGGCGATGCGGTTCAGATTCGTCGCCGTCGTGCCGTCGAAAGTCATCGAAAAATCGCCGCCGACAAACAATTCATTGTTGGAGATTGAGAGTGCCCGGACGGTGCCGTTCAAGCCGTTGCCGGCGAGCGGTGTCCATTCTTTCGTATCAA
Source organism: Acidobacteriota bacterium (assembly GCA_031431735.1). GTDB lineage: Bacteria > Acidobacteriota > Blastocatellia > Pyrinomonadales > Pyrinomonadaceae > JAFDVJ01. Next base: position 4,678 of record JANPDZ010000009.1, read on the forward strand.
TGTTGTAGCGTGCGATGTTGTTGAGAATTATCGGCGGGTCGTTGACGGTTTGTATAAAGTTTCCGCCGACATATAAATAGTTATCCTTGATTGCCAGCGCATTGACAACGATTTCTGGTCCGCCGTTGTTTTTCAATCCAAATTCCTTGAGCTGAAACCAACGATCTTCCTCCACATCAAAAACAGCGATGTTATAAGCAGTTTGACTGCCAATCGAGGAAAAACTGCCTCCGATGAAAACATTGCCCGACCTTGGGTCCACCACTATGGCATTGACTGTGCCGTCTGTCCCTGGATTATAAAAGCTGGTGTCGAAGCTACCGGTAACCGGAGGTATATACGGATTCCCACCACAGCCTGCATTTTGAAAGCCCGCCGTCAAAAAGGTCAAAAAAGCAAATGCCAAGCATCTCGACCAGAACCCTAAAGAAATACGTTGCGTCATCCCCAAAAATCGTGTCATTTTATTTATCTCAGCCTCCGTCAATTTTCAGTTTGTAAATATTTTGTCTCAAACTTTGAAAGTTTCTTGTTTAATAAAGATAAGTTTGGCTTGACTTGACCTCAAAAGTCCTCAAAACTGGTATCAGAAGTTATCAGAAGTTATTAGAAAAGATGCGGGAAACTGCGGAATCAATAGTTTACGAATTCGATGATTTTTGTTTCGATGCAAAAAGCCATCGGCTTTACCGACGTGGCGATGATGAATCTGTGCCGCTTCAACCGAAAGCCGCCGAACTTTTGCTGTTTCTGGTCAGCAATCGGGAACGGATTCTGACAAAAAATGAAATTCTCGACGCGGTTTGGTCAGATAGTTTTGTCGAAGAAGCGAATTTGTCGCAAACGATTTTCGTATTACGAAAGGCTTTGGGCGACAACAGCAAAGAGCCGCGATTTATCTTGACTGCGCCGAATCGCGGTTATCAATTTATCGCTCCGGTTAAAGAAATTCATGCGGAAGACGAGATATTGGAAGAGAGTTTTTTGTCAGAAACTCAACCTTCGCAGATTCCAGATTCCAGACTCCAAATTCCAGATTCAAATCCAAAATCCAAAATCCAAAATCCAAAATTGATCTGGCTTGCCGTTCCGCTTGTTTTGCTGATTGCGCTCGGCGTTTATTGGTTTTATCCAATCGCAAAACCCGCAACCGTGCGCGAGATAAAAACGATTGCCGTTTTGCCGTTTGAAGATTTGAGCGCGGAGCAGACCGAAAAATATCTGGGCGTGAGCCTTGCCGACGCTTTGGTTAACAAATTCAGCGGCTTAAAGCAGATTATCGTGCGCCCGACGCGAACCGTTTTGAAATATGCCGAAAGCCGCGAAGATGCCAGCAAAATCGGACGCGAATTACAGGTTGATGCCGTGCTTGACGGACGGATTCAGCGTGTCGGCGAGCGAATTCGCGTCAGCGTTCAACTAATTCGAACCGATGACAACGCAACGATTTGGACGGAAAATTTCGACGACGATTTCACAAATTTTTTCGCTGTTCAAGATTCAATCAGCCACAAAGTCGTGCAGTCTTTAGCGGTGCAAATGGACGAAAACGAACGCCGCCGCTTTGAACAGCGCGGGACTGCCAACGCCGAGGCTTATCAAGCATACTTGCGTGGACGGTATTTCTGGAACAAACGCACCATCGAGGATTTGCAAAAAGCAATCGTTCATTTTGAGCAGGCAATTGAAAAAGACCCAAACTACGCTCTTGCCTACACGGGACTTGCTGATTGTTATCAACTTCTGCCAGAATACCACATTACGACTCCACACGAATCTTTTCCTATGGCTAAAGCCGCGGTTCGAAAGGCTTTGCAAATTGACGATCAATCGGCAGAAGCGCACACCGCGATGGCCTATACACAGGCTTTTTATGATTGGGATTGGGTCGGCGCGGAACAATCCTTCAAACGCGCACTCGAATTAAATCCGAATTATGCAACCGCTCATCAATGGTATGCCGAGTATTTGATTGTGTTGGGACGTTTCGACGAATCCCGCGCACATTTTCAACGCGCTCTGGAAATTGAACCCGTATCGCCGATTATCCTGACCGACCTGGCGGCTCTTTACCACGTTGAGCGCGATTTCGAGAAACAAATTGAGCATTCTAAAAAAGTCATCGAAATAGATCCGAATTTCGCTTACGGTTATTTCTTTTTAGCTATGGGATATGAACGAAAAGGGATGGATGCGGAAACCGTCGAAGCCTATGCCAAGATGATGACACTTTTCGGCGAACCGACGGATTGTGCCGAAGAAGTGAAAGAAGCGTTTAAGCAAAACGGCATCAAAGGATTTTGGAAGAAGCGACTCGAACAAATCGAAACCCGACCGCATTTGAAAAATTTTCAAGTATATGCCAAAGCACTCATACAAATCCGGTTGGGCGATAAAGAAGCTACTTTGGAGTCAATAAATCAAGCCATCCAACGACGAGAGCGTTGGACGATCAACGCCAAATATGAATTGCTTTTTGAGCCGCTGCGTCAAGACCCGCGCTTTCAAGATTTACTGCGCCGAATGGGACTTTAGGAATGTTTAAGGAACATGAAAATAATAACTTATTACAGTAAAAAAAAGCTTAATTGTTAAGTATCGGTCTCTGACCGCCTTGTCCGGCGGTCAGAGACCGAGCCACTAAACTATCGTTATAAGTTATTTTTTACACGTTCCTAAATAATAATTTAATCAGGTCAGCATATGTTTTGTAACATAA
>JANPDZ010000010.1:0-4040 GCA_031431735.1 Acidobacteriota bacterium
GCAAAAGCCGGACGTTTTGCAAGTTTCGGATCTGTTTCGCCTTTATCGTTTGTCCGGTCAGCCGCGCCGACCAGATCAACCTGCGCGTAAATATTCGGCAGATATTTTTCTTGAAGCGGAATTTTCAGCGTGACGGAAGAATCTTTGATCGTGAAACGCTCGGTTTTGATAATGCCGTCGCGCCGCAAGGTCAAAACGCCTTCAGCCTGCGGAAACGGTGAGATTACAAGCAATTCCGCGACATCGTTTGACGCAAAATCTTTTTTGTTCGGGATGATTTGCGCTTCTTCCTGTTCGACATTGCGCTTCGGCGGCGTTTTTCCGCCCGGAACCCAAACGGTAAATTCCGATTCGTTAAAGCGTTCGCGGTCGTCCATAACACTCGCCGTGATTTTATATTGTCCGCCTTGTTTGGCGATGAATTCGCAATTTTGGGGTTTGTCGCCTAAAGATTTAACATTACAAGTTTGCTCGTCAATCGTTTTTTCGATCCACGCGCCTTTTTCGAATGCCCAATCTTTTAAAACCGCTTTGATTTCAACATCGCGGCTCGCAACCAATTTGCCGTCAATGTCCGAAACGATTGATTCAATTGAGATTTTTTCGCCTTTTTGGACAAATGTGCGCGGCGTTTTGATGCCGACATACAGATCTGACGGATGAACAAGAAGCGAGGTCGAACTCGACCACGTTTGCCTATTTACATCTTGAACCGAAGTTGAAGCAGAGATCGTGTAAGGTCGCGGCGGTTTGACCGATTCAAAATCAATCTTCAAGCGATGTTTTCCGCTTGCATCAGTGATGCCTTTGAAAGTTTGTGTCGTGCTTTGTCCGCCCGGACGATAGCCGCCGTCATAATCGTAATTTCGATAGCGTCCCCACCACGGAATCCACGTTCCGAACGTAAAATCTCCGCGATTCGGCGGCGTGTAGCTTGTCGGCGTTGCCGTCACGGTCCAATTTGTTTCGGCATTTGCCAGTCCGCCGCCGGCATAATATTTCGCTTCGACTGACAAATCCGCCTTGCCGCCGACAAAATGCGGGCTCGGCGAATCAACCTTTGCCGAAACCTCGAATTCGGGACGGCGAAATTCCTGCACGTTGAATTGATGATAGGTCGAATACGCGCTGTTGGCGGTTAAAATCTGAATATTCGCCAGACCGAGATTCATATTGTCGGTCAATTTGAATTTAAAATCGAATGCGCCGAAAGCGTTGACATTGGCCGTGCCTTTCGTGATTTCGTTGCCGCGTGAATCGGTGACGGTGTAGGTTATGCCGCCGCCGGCGCGATCTCCCAGTGCCTGAATATCGCCCAATTTTCCACCTTCGCGGAAACGCATATAGCCTTTAATGGAAACTTCTTCTTTCGGGCGATACATTTTGCGGTCGTCAAAAACAAACCAGCTCAGCGAATCGGCATAGCCTTTTTTATACCAATTGCCGTAATCGTTCCAGTAATAATCTGAACTTTCCGGCATAAACGCGATGTCTTTGCCTTTTCGGGCAATCAGAACATTCTGCGCTTTTTGCGATTGCGTGTCGGGCAGCGGCAGACGCAAAATTCCGTTTTCGGTCGTCTGATTCGTCTGCGCTTCTTCAATTGTTTCAATTTCAACCGTTTCACCTGTTTCATCTACGGCACTCGGTCCTTGCGCAGATTTTTCCGAATTTCCCCAAAACCAATTCCACCAGCTTGCTAAAAATCCTTCATCATCACTCTCGACGCTCGATGTTCGACGTTCGACGTTTTTACCGTTCGGATAAATTGAAAGTTCAACGCCCGAAAGCGGTTTGCCGGTTCTCAAATCGGTCGCAAAACCAACGAGTTGATCGTTATCAACAAACGCATCAAGCCCGATTTGCGTGGATTGCGCCCAAACCGTAATCTTCGTCCGGTCGTATTTATCGCGCTTGACGGTCGGTTCGATTTCGATGATCGCGTTGCCGAAACCGCCGTCAAGGGCTTCCGACAGATCAATCCGCGTTTCGACCATTTCGTCCGGCTTGTTTTGAATCGGCAAAGTTTTATTGACAACGATGCGTCCGGGAAGTTTCGGACGTTTTTGTTCGTCGTAATATTGATAGCGCATATATTGACGAAAACCTTCCCAATCCTGCGCTGTGACGGCAAGAACTTTGATTTTGACTGACTGCATATTCGTCGAATAGATCGAATAAGTTGGCTTGGCGGTCGGGTCGAGAATGATAAAGCTTCCGCCTTGCGAATAAAGATTCGATTCCGCCGAACCAACGGTGAATGTCGCCGACGCGGGTTTGTCAAGAAGCTGTCCAAAAGTGTCTTTGATGCGATTTTCGAGCGTTACTTTATACGTTGTGCGTCCTTTTTTGTAACCTTGAAAATACAGATAATTTCCGCTTGGAAAAATGTTCAGACCTTCGATCGGCGGTTCGATCTTGACCATTGATTTGTCAAAGGTCGTGCCGTCAATCGGATTTGTGAACTGCATATACCAACTATCGTTCGGCGTGCAGGTTTTGCTTCCCTGATACGAACACCAACCGCCGACATATTTCATCGCGCCGTAGGTTCTGAAACTGTAGCCTTGGTCTTTAATCGTCGTGATCGGGCCTTCGGCCGACGGCGTTCCCTTCGGAATATTGACCACAATCGGTGAATCCGCCGGCAGCGCGTCTTTTGTCAAACCTTCGTTCGTGACGGCGCGAAAGGCGAGCCAACGCTTCGGTTGTGCCTGTTTGGCGTAATACGAAACGCTGCCGTCCTTGTCAATTTCTTCCTGCGTCGCGAGCCGAACGGTCAGAGGCTTTCCGCCGCCCGTCACTTTCATTACCCGTAAAACGGCTTCCGGATTTATCTCTTGATCGAACGAAATAAACATCAAGGCTTCGCGGTTCGTCACCTGACCATTCGGAATCATCGTTTCGACCTTTGGCGGCGGCGTTGTAAATGTCCACGTGACGTCTTTTTGCAAAACTTGTCCGGTCGCGCTGCGCGTTCCGGCAGCGACCCGCGCCGTAAATTTCGTCGCCATCGGAAAGCGTTTCGTCGTGTCGAACATCAAGGTTTTTGTGCCGAGCCAACGCCATTTGCCTTCGACCTGCGGAGTTAATTCGACCGGCACAACTTTCGCTGCTTCTTCCTGCGAAGTGACGGCAACCATCGGTTGTGAAAACGTAACGTTCAGATCGGGCGCGAGCGGAACTTCGCCTTCGGGCGAAAATCGGATCACTTCGAGGGGCAGTTTTGCCTGATCGGTGATGTTTGGATTGATTTGTTCGGGTGCGGGAAATTTGACGGGAATTTGCTTTCCGGTTTTTGGCGCAGGCAGAGTTCCAAGCCGTTTATTAAAATCTTTTTGGTCGTCCGCGTCGGTTTTTATTTCGGGAATTCGTTTTAAAAGCGAAGTTGTATCGCCGTCCGAAAGCGGATCTGTCGCGGCAAGCGGTTGTTTTTCGCGTTTTTCCGCGCCCTCTTCGCCTTCCGAAAGACGAAACTGCAAACCATCGGGTAAATTCACATTCATATTCGTTTTTGTTGGTTTTCCGCTCGTTTTTTGAGCAAATACCGGCGGCACGAGCGGGACGATCAGATTCAAATAAATACCAAAAAGCAAAATGGCTGAAACAAATTTCTTCATCGTTGTGTTCTTCCTTGCGCAAATTTTCAAACGAGCTTTTGACTGTACATTTCGTGTCAATATTACTCTAATTTATGATTTGAAACTAGCTTTGAAAAAGCAGTATTCGTTTTCTGAACGATTACGGGCGGAAAATCTTGCAGGTAAAATTTTGGAAAATACTTTTTGCCCACGCGCATACACTAAGTAAGAAAATAAACTGCTCCAGATGGATTTTGTTCTCCGAGTCAGAACCGTCTCCGGTAGGAGATGGTTTAACTCGACATTTTATAACTCACCTTACGCAATTTAAGAAATTTTACCGCAAAGGACGCAAAGGACGCAAAGTTTTTTGAAATACCATTTGATAACTCTTCATTTTCAATCGAAACATTCTTTTTAAATGAAAAAGGACGAGTTTTTGTGTGTCTTCGCTCGGCG
>JANPDZ010000011.1:0-18557 GCA_031431735.1 Acidobacteriota bacterium
GTTAATAACATTGGACGCGCGCCCAATTTCTTGGTCAGCTAATTTTGTCTAAAGTCCCTTTTTTTGTCTAAAGTCGAGCTTATATTCAAGTGGTAAAAAGAATGAATTTAAGCCATAAAAAGTGAATTAAAAACAATTTCCCGTCGAAAAGTATTACTCAGGTGCCGTTCGTCAAATGCTCCCTCGGTTTTCCGGCTGGAAATGTGGAAAAAAGAGGAGTATATTCAAAATGCTCAACAATCCACACAATTGAAAAATTCAAACTGTTTCTAAACATTAATTGAATAAATTATTCAATTAAATAACTCTGGAGGCTAGAAATGAATGTCCAAGGTCAAACCCGATACTTTTATCCGATTAAACAAATCTGCGGCTTCTTTCTTCCGTTGTTTCTCAGGGCTTTTTTAACAGGCGGTTCGTTGATTTTCCCGACCGTTTCGTTATCGGCTGAACCGGCGGCGGGTATGCTGGACTTAACTTTTGACTCGGACGGCAAGGTGACGACAAACTTCGGCGGCGATGAAATTGCAAATGCCGTCGCTTTGCAAACGGACGGAAAGATAGTTACCGCCGGATTTACGCTTACTCCCGGTCCCGGATTTAATCCCAATTTTGCCGTCGCCCGTCACAATTCCGATGGCAGTCTCGACATAAGCTTTGACAGTGACGGTAAGGTTACTACCGATTTTCTCGGTTTTTTCGACATTGCCGAAGCCATTGCTATTCAACCGGACGGTAAAATCATCGTCGCCGGTAAAGCCGATACTTCAACGCCGGATAATCCGCAGGCACCCACGCTTTTCGCTTTAGCGCGTTACAATGCTGACGGCAGCCTCGATTCCGGTTTTGACGGCGACGGTAAACTTACTTTTAGCTTTATCAACGGATTAGAAACCGCATATGATTTGGCAATTCAACCGGACGGTAAAATCATCGTCGTTGGAAGTGCTCAAAATATGAGCGGAGCAGGAATGGCGCTCGCCCGGCTTAATCTCGACGGCAGTTTTGACGGCAGTTTTGGAACCGGCGGCAAACTTTACGCTTCTCTCGGCGCGGCTCGCGGCAATGCGCAAGCGGTTGCTTTGCAAACCGACGGGCGGATCGTCATCGGCGGATATGCTTCAAGCCCGATGTTTGATGAAGATTTTCTGGTCGCCCGCTTTAACAGCAACGGTCAGTTCGATACGACGTTCGGAACCAACGGGATAACCGTAACAGATATGTCCGGCGGCGATGACGACGCGGCGTTGGATATTGCGCTGCAAGCGGACGGTAAAATTATCACGGTCGGCTATGCCATTATGCAACAAGGCGATTTTGCGATGGTTCGATACAACACAAACGGCAGCCTTGACGCAAACTTCGGCAGCGGGGGCAAGGTCATTACAGCATTCGGTAGTGAACATAGCGGTGCACACGGAGTTGTTATTCAGCCTGACGGCAAAATTGTTTCTGTCGGGCGCGTTAGTGTCCAATTAGGTATGGATTTCGACTTCGCTCTCACGCGTCATACCGCTGGCGGCGTTTTGGACTCCAGTTTCGGCAGTAACGGTAGAACTACTACAAGTTTCGCAGACCGTTACGATCAAGCGAACGCCGTCGTGCTGCAACCGGACGGTAAAATTATTGCCGCCGGTGTCAGTCAATCATTGGAATTTGTAACGGATATGGCGGTCGCCCGTTATTCAGGCGATTCAGTGAGCGTCCGACGCGCCCCGTTTGATTTCGACGGCGACGGCAAAACTGACATCTCGATCTTTCGTCCATCGGACGGCAGTTGGTGGTATCTGAGAAGTTCGGATACTCAGTTTCGCGTTTTCAGTTTCGGCGTTTCAACCGACCGGCTCGTGCCCGGCGATTTTACGGGCGACGGCAAAACCGATATTGCCGTGTTCCGACCCTCAACCGGTTTTTGGTATGTCCAAAGAAGCGAGGATAATTCGTTCTTTAGCTTTCCTTTCGGAATGACCGGCGATATTCCGACGCCTTCGGATTACGACGGGGACGGCAAAACCGACGCGGCGGTTTTTCGTCCTTCGACGGGAACGTGGTTTATCTTAAACTCGTCGGGCAGCGGAATTTCGATTGTTAATTTCGGAACTTCGGAAGACAAGCCTGTGCCGGCGGATTTCGACGGCGACGGCAAAGCCGATATTGCCATCTTTCGTCCGGGTGACGGAAGTTGGTGGCATCTGCAAAGCTCGAACGCGCAATTTAAGGTTTACCGCTTCGGAGTTTCTTCGGACAAGGCGGTGCCGGGCGATTATACGGGTGACGGAAAGGCAGACATTGCCGTGTTTCGTCCCTCGACCGGCGAATGGTTTTTCCAGCGCTCGGAAGATAATTCATACTATTCTTTTCCGTTCGGCACAATGGCGGATATTCCCACGTCTGGCGATTACGACGGCGACGGTAGATTTGACGCTGCCGTGTTCCGTCCGTCGAATTCTACTTGGTTTGTGCAAAGGTCGAGTGCCGGAACACTGATTACCAATTTCGGGACTAACGGCGATATTCCGGTTCCGTCGGTTTTTGTTCAAACCGTTGAAGATTCGCGTTAAGATAATTCGTTTCGTGACTCCCTCCGCATAAATTTTGTTGATTATTTTCACCGATTGCTGATAGACTTGGCTTGACCTAATACACAATTCGTCAAACTCCTATCGAAAGTAAAATTGTGACTTCATAAAAATGGAGCGGCGTTGGATTTGCAGAGCGATTGAGGTTGAATAACTGTTGATTGAGCTGCCACAAAAGGAGAAACTATATGAAACAGATTACCCTTCGTATGAAACATATTACCCTTCGTTTGATTTGTTTTGTTTTACTCATTACCCAACTTCCTGTCTTTAATTTTGCCCAAACCAAGCCGGAACAGATGAGCCAACTGCTTGAGCAAGGCAAACCGATTGAGCGCGAACTCAAAGGCGGCGAAGTTCACAACTACACATTCAAAGCGGAAGCCGGACAATTTGCCGCCGTCGTAGTTGACCAACGCGGGATCGATGTCGTCGTCTTATTATTTGCGCCAGACGGCAAACAAGTGGCGGAAGTGGACAGCCCGAACGGAAATCAAGGACCTGAGCCGGTTTCGTTGTTCGCCAAGACAATGGGCGATTATCGCGTGGAAATTCGCTCGCTCGAAAAAGCGGCGGCGGCAGGACGCTATGAAATAAAACTGACGGAATTGCGTGCCGCCAACGCGCAAGATAAAACCAACGAACTCGCAACGGCATTGATAGCAGCAAAATCAGACGATAAACGTGCAGCCTTGTTGTCGAAAGAAAAAGAATTAGTAACGGCGGAGTTGTCGGACGCTCTGAATCGTCGGGGTATGCGCTTTTTTGAAATGGGCGATTATCCGACGGCACTCGCCGTTCTTCAACTTGCTCAAAGCATCGCGGAAAAAATCGGCGACAAAGTAGGGATGGTTAACTCGCTGAATAACATCGGCATTGTTTATCAAGTGCAAGGCAATTACGGCAGGGCGTTGGAATTGTATCAAAAGGCTTTGCCGATGGCGGAGGCAATCGGCGACAAAACATTAATTTTCTATTCGCTCAACAATCTCGGCAATGCAAATTACTTTCAAGGCAATTTTGCACAAGCGTTAGAGTTTCATCGGAAAGCATTGGTGATTGCTGAGGGACTGGGAAACAAGAAACAAATCTCCGCCGTGCTGAATGGACTCGGCAACATCAGCAAAGACCAAGCCAGTTACCCGCAAGCGTTAGAATATTATCGAAAAAGTTTAGCCATAAGTGAAGAATTAGACGATAAACCAAATATCGCCGGAACGCTCAATAATATCGGGCTGGTTTATAGCGCGCAAGGCAACTATGAACAAGCATTGGAACATTTGCTGAAGGGGTTGAAAGTGCGCGAGGCGATGGGCAATAAGATACTAATCGCTTTTTCATTAAATAACATTGGGAATCTGCATCGTGATTATGGCAACTATCCGCAAGCACTTGATTATTTCCAGCAGAGCAAGACGCTGTTCACCGCCTTAGGTCACAAGAACGGAGTTGGTGTGTTGGATTCCAACATCGGCACTGTTTATGTCCTAATGGGCAATTACTCGCAAGCGTTAGAATATCACCAAAAGAGTCTGGCGGTGATGGAGGAATTACGTAACAAACCGTCGGTGGCTCAAATTTTGACGAACATTGCCAATGTTTATCAGGCACAAAACGACTACACACAGGCTTTGATTTATTATCAGAAATCTTTACCGATGCTTGAGGCGGTTGGAACTAAACAAGATGTTGCTTTAACACTTAGCAATATTGGCAGTCTTTATTCACAAATCGGAGATTTTGCCCAAGCGTTGAACTATCTCCGCAAAAGTTTAGCACTGCACGAAGCAAGCGGAGATAAATCCGGTATTGCCGGTGCGCTGTTCAATATCGCTATCGTCCAGCAAAATCAAAAGGAACCAGCGAAGGCAGAGGAAAATTACCGAAAGGCACTCGCCTTGTATGAAGAACTTGGCAACCGAGCCTCGATTGCTGCCACGTTGAACAACATGGCAGTACTTTTTGACGAACAGGGCAAATTTGCAGAGGAATTGGAGGCGGCTAATCGTTCAATCATTTTAGCCGAACAAACCGGCGCACGTTATTTACTTCCGGTTGCCTATATGTCAGCCGGTAAGGCTTACCGCGCACTCAATCAACCTGACAAAGCACAACAAGCATTTGAAAAAGCCATCAATTTTGCTGAATCTATGCGTCTGAACGTCGCCGGGCAAGAGGCGCGAGCTTTGTTTTTTGCCAGTGTGCAAGAGATTTACGAACCTTATATAGATTTTCTTATGCAGCGGCACAAGGAGCGTCCGTCAGCGGGCTATGAAATACAGGCATTGCAGATTAGCGAACGCATACGCGCACGTTCGCTACTCGAAGTTCTAGGCGAAAGTCGCACTGACATAAGACAAGGCGTTGACCCGCAGTTATTGGAACGTGAACGTAGCTTGCAACAGAAACTCAATGCCCGCGCCGCTCAGGAAACGCGGCTTTTGAGCCTCAAGGACACGACGGAAGAAGTTACAGCATTGCGGAAAGAAATTGCAACTCTGACGACCGAGTATCAAGATGTTCAAATACAAATCCGCCGCAACAGTCCGCGTTATGCGGCGTTGACACAGCCCGAACCGCTAAAATTGAGCGAGATTCAGCAGCAGATTTTAGACCGCGATACGATTTTGCTGGAATATGCGCTCGGCGAAAAGCGGGGTTATCTGTGGGCGGTGTCGAAGGATTCAATTAAAAGTTATGAGCTGCCGCCGCGCACGGAAATTGAAACGTCTGCCAGACGAATTTATGCTTTATTGAGCGACGGCAAGTTGGCGATTGACGATAAAGCGCAAGCCGAATATAAACAAGAAGCGGCGCGTTTGAGCGAAATACTGCTTGCGCCCGTCGCGGCTCAGATACCAAACAAGCGCATCGTTGTTGTCGCTGACGGCGCGTTACAATATTTGCCGTTCGGCGCGTTGCCAAGTCCAAAGACCAAAGACCAACCGTTGATTGCCACAAACGAGATTGTCAGCCTTCCGTCGGCTTCGACGCTTGCCGTGTTGCGGCGCGAAACGGCGAATCGCACACCGGCGGCGAAAAGCATCGCGGTATTTGCCGACCCCGTTTTTTCAATTTCCGATTCGCGTTTGACGGTCAAAACAAATCAAACAAAAACGGACGAACAATCAAAAATGAATCTCGACAATTCGCAGATGACGCTCCAACGCGCCTTCAATTTAACGGGCGAATCAAACGAGCCGTTTTCAATTTCGCGGCTGCCGTTCACGCGGCGCGAGGCGGAAGCGATTTTGCAATTTGCTCCGGCTGATTCGCAGTTTAAGGCTTTGGATTTTAAGGCAAGCCGCGAAACCGCTTTGAGCAAAGATTTAAACAATTATCGAATCGTTCATTTTGCGACGCACGGACTGCTCAACAGCGAACATCCCGAACTTTCGGGCATTGTCCTGTCGCTTGTTAACGAGCAAGGTCAAGCGGTTGACGGTTTTTTGCGTTTGAATGAAATCTATAATATTAGTCTGTCAGCTGACCTTGTCGTTTTGAGTGCGTGTCAGACGGCGCTCGGCAAGGAAGTTAAGGGGGAAGGTTTAATCGGGCTGACACGCGGTTTTATGTATGCGGGCAGTCCGCGGGTGGTGGCGAGTTTGTGGAAGGTGGACGATGTGGCAACCGCCGAATTGATGAAGCTGTTTTATCAAAAAATGCTTCGGGAAAAGATGCGACCGGCGGCGGCACTGCGGGCGGCGAAGGTGGAAATGATGAAACAGAAACGATGGAACGCGCCGTTTTACTGGGCGGCGTTTGAAATACAAGGTGAATGGAAGTAATCGGGCATTTATTAGCCGATTGTTAAGGTGATAAATTTTATGCGGTATTACAGTTTTCGTTTATTGTTTGCGGTTTTGCTGATTACTCAACTTTCCGTATTCAATCTTGCCCAAATTAAACAGGACGCAGCGAACCAACCGCTTGAACAAGGCAAGCCCATCGAGCGCGAGTTAAAAGGCGGCGAAATTCACAACTACATATTCAAGCCGGAAGCCGGACAATTCGTTGCCATCATCGTTGACCAACGCGGTATAGATGTTGTCGCCGTTCTGTTTGCGCCCGACGGCAAACAACTGGCGGAAGTTGATAGTCCAAACGGCTCAAAAGGACCGGAATCGGTTTTATTCGTAGCAAAAGAATCGGGAAATTACCGGCTCGAAGTTCGCCCATTGGAGAAAACGGCAACAGGACTTTACGAGATAAAGATTGATGCGTTCCGAACCGCCACATTGCAAGAAATAAAACAGGATAAGATAAAAAACCTGGCGGCGGCACTTGTATCCGCTAATACTGAAGAAGCGCGGGCGGCTCTTCTGGCAAACGACAAAGAGTTGGTAACGGCGGAGTTGGTGCGTGAGTTACACGAATATGGAAGGCGGTTTCGCAGTCAAAGAAACTATCCGTCGGCTCTCGCAATTTCTCGCCTCGCTCTGGGATTAGCAGAACAACTTGGTGACAAAATAGGTATTTCCGATGCTCTCTACAGCATCGGTACTATTTTTTTCAATCAGAGAGACGGCACTCAAGCATTAGAATATCAACAGAAGAGTTTGGTGTTGCGAGAATCTTTGGGAGACAAAACCAAAATTGCCGATTCGTTAAACGTAATCGGCTCTATCTACAACCAGCAAAACAATCCCTCAAAGGCTTTGGAATATTACCAGCGAAGCCTCGCGCTTTATCTGGAAACAGGAGATAAACAGTCAATTGGCGGGATATATTTTAACATCGCCAATACCTATCAACGCGGCGGCGACAACGCGCAGGCACAGGAGGCTTTTCTGAAAAGTCTCCTGTTTATTGAAGCTACAGGAAATAAGGCATTGTTGGCTAATACGCTGTTTAATCTGGGATTGACCAATTTTCTTCTAGGCAATTACGCCCAGGCATTAGATTATTACCGAAAAGGTTTAAGACTGTTCGAAGAATTAGAGAATAAGATGCAGGTTGCTTCCACGCTGAATAGAATGAGCCTTGTTTATAATGTGCAAGGCGATTTCGCACTAGCTTTAGAATATGCCCAAAAGAGTTTGACGCTCGGCGAGCAACTAGACAACAAGCAATTGATGGCAAATATTTTGCTGACCAATGGGCTAGTCCACGGCAGCTTAAGCAACAGCACACGAGCGTTGGAGTTTTATCAGAAGAGTCTGGCATTAGGTGAAGAGTTAGGGAACAAAGAACTGATTGCCAATGCTCTGGAAAAAATCGGAGGGAATCATTTCTCACAAGGCAACATTGCTCAAGCAATTGAATATTACCAGAAGAGTTTGAAGTTGAATGAAGAACTAAAGAATAAACGGCAAATCGCCTTTACGACGGTTGCCATCGGGGAAGTCTATCGTTATCAAGGCAACTACTCGCAAGCGTTGGAATATTTCCACAGAAGTTTGAAGGTCAGCGAAGAATTAGGGAACAAGCTTCAGATAGCCAATGCTTTGAACAAGATCGGCATTGTCTATTTTTACCAAGGCAACTATGAATACGCGCTGGAGTATTTCCAAAAGGGTTTAGCACTACGCGAAGAAATAAATAATGCAGGTGGGATTATTGACTCGGTAAATAACATCGGAAGCATAAATCTCTCGAAAGGAAACTATGCACAGGCGCTAGAGTATTATCAAAGAAGTTTGAAACTGAGTGAAAAGATAGGTAGTAAGAGCGGAATGCGGGATGCGCTAAACAACATCGGAGAGGTTTACCGTTTACAGGGCAATTACACTCAGGCGATGGAATACAGCCAAAAGAGTTTGGCATTGAGCGCCGAGTTAGGTAATAAGTTGGTTATTCCTGAGACTTTAACTATTATCGGGAATATTTACTTTTCACAAGGCAATTACGCGCAAGCATTGGAATATGCCGAACGCGCTGCCACGATAGCACGACAAACGAACAATCGTTTCTATCTCTGGAATGCACTCGTCACAGCAGGCGAAGCCTATCGTGCCTTGAAACAGTTTGATAAATCTCGACAAGCGTTTGAAGAAGCTATTCTCACAATCGAATTGAGCCGCGCCAGCATTGCCGGACAAGAAGCGCGTGCTACTTACTTTGCTAAGTCGCAACGCCCATATGAACTTTATATTGACCTGTTGATGCAAATGCACCAGGAACAGCCGAACGAAGGATATGACGGGATGGCTTTGCAAATAAGCGAACGCGCCCGCGCCCGTTCTTTGCTCGAATTATTAAATGAATCACGCGCCGATATTAAACAAGGTGTCGTTCCCGACTTATTGGAGCGTGAGCGTTCTTTGCAGCAGCAGCTCAACGCGCGGGCGGAAAGTCAAACGCGTCTTCTAAGCGGTAAATATACTGAAGAACAAGCCTCTATTTTGAAAAAAGAAATAGATGCGCTGACCATCGAATACCAAAATATCGAAGCGCAGATACGGCAAAAGAGTCCGCGTTATGCGGCATTGACGCAGCCCGAGCCGCTTAAGTTGAGCGGGATACAGCAAGAAATGTTAGACCGCGATACGATTTTGTTGGAATATTCATTGGGCGAAAAGCGGAGCTATCTGTGGGCGGTTACGAAAGATTCGATCAAGAGTTACGAATTGCCGCCGCGCTCCGAGATTGAGGCGGCAGTCAAGCGCGTTTATGCTTTGGTGAGCGACGGCAAACTGGTGATTGATGATAAAGCGCAAGCCGAATATGAACGGGAAGCGGCGCGTTTGAGCGAGATATTGCTCGCGCCTGTCGCCGCTCAATTGCAAAACAAACGGATTCTCGTCGTCGCCGACGGCGCGCTGCAGTATCTGCCGTTCGGCGCTTTACCAAAAACCAAAAACCAACCATTGATCGTCGAAAACGAGATCATTAGTTTGCCGTCGGCTTCGACGCTCGTTTCGCTGCGTCGTCAGATGCAGGGACGCGCCACGGCCTCGAAAACGCTCGCGGTGTTTGCCGACCCCGTTTTTAGCGCGACCGATGGGCGTGTGAAAGTAACGAATCCGACAACAAAGCCAACTTCATTGACCCAAAACACCGCGCTTGAACGTGCGGCAAGCAATACCGGAGTTTTGCGCGACGGCATCATTTCGCGGCTTCCATTCTCGCGGCGTGAAGCTGAATCAATTCTCGCCGTCATTCCCGTCGGTGAAAAAATGCAGGCACTCGATTTTCAGGCAAACCGCACGACGGCACTCAGTTCCGAAATGTCGCAATACCGCATTTTGCATTTTGCCACGCACGGACTGCTCAACAGCGAACATCCCGAACTTTCGGGAATTGTTCTGTCGCTCGTCAACGAGCAAGGTCAGACGATTGACGGGTTTTTGCGTTTGAACGAAATTTATAATTTGAATCTCTCGGCTGACCTTGTTGTCTTGAGCGCGTGTCAAACTGCGCTTGGCAAGGAAATCAAAGGTGAAGGTTTAATCGGGCTGACACGCGGTTTTATGTATGCCGGAAGTCCGCGCGTGGTGGCGAGTTTGTGGAAGGTGGACGATGTGGCGACCGCCGAATTGATGAAGCTGTTTTATCAAAAAATGCTGCAAGAAAAGATGCGACCGGCGGCGGCACTGCGGGCGGCGAAGGTGGAAATGCTGAAACAAAAGCGATGGAACGCGCCGTTTTATTGGGCGGCGTTTGAAATACAAGGTGAATGGCGTTAAGCAAAACAGTTTGGACACTCACGCCGGAAGCGTTTGAACGGCTTCTCGCGTCCTTTGATTCTGACCGCGAACGCGCCGGACAGCTTTATGAAATCACGCGCCGCAAATTGCTGGAATTTTTTGAGGCTCGCGGCAGTCATACGCCTGACGAACACGCCGACGAAACGCTCAATCGTGCGGCGCGAAAAATCTCGGAAGGCGAACGGGTTGAAAATATAAACAATTATTGCTACGGCATTGCGCGGCTTTTGTGGCTCGAAGCATCGCGCCGTCAAAACAAAGAACCGCTTGCGCTCGACGAAGATTTTATGTCTCCGGCAATGTCCGGCGCGGACGAGGAAGAACGCGAAAACGAACGACAGATGCGCGAACGGCGGCTTGAATGTTTTGAAAAATGTCTGCGAAAATTGCCGGAAGAAACGCGCACATTTATCGTTGAATATTACCGCGAAGAAAACGGTTTGAAGATAGAAGGACGCAAACAAATCGCGGCACTTTTGAAAACCTCGCTCAACGCTTTGCGGCTTCGCGCCAGCCGTCTGCGGCGCGAATTGGGCGTGTGTATCAATTCCTGTCTTTCCGGCTCTGACAGGTAATCGGGATTTAGACACTATAAAGTAGAGAGTGGTGTTTCAAATTTTTTGATGGAAATTTATTCGGAATAGCTGAAAACTGAAAGCTGATAACTGATAGCTAAATAAAGAAACAATTATCAGTTTTCAGCTATTCGCCATCATCATAAATTGTGAAACGCCGCTAGAGTAAAAATGACTGATAAAAATCGGCAGTTTAACGATGAAACTTGCGAACAATATTTACTCGGAGAATTATCCGAAGCGGAGCAAGCGCAATTTGAAGAAGCGTATTTTGCCGATGACGCGCTTTTTGAACAATATCTGGCGGTCAAAGACGATTTGACCGACGCTTTTGCCCGAAACGAACTCGACGAAGAAAAGCGCAAACGATTTGCCAAACATTTTTCAGCCACCGCGCCGCGCCGCCGACAGATTGACGAAACGCGCGAATTTATCCATGCGGTTTCGGCGGTTTCCGCCAAAACGACGCTTTCCGAAACAACTTCCAAAAAAAAATGGCGGCAATCGTTCGCCGAATTTTTTAATGCGCGTCGCCTCGCGTGGCAATTCGCGGTTGCCGCCGTTTTGCTGATTGCGCTCGGCGGTTTTTGGCTGTTTGTTGTTCGCCAACCGCAACGAAACGACGAACAAGCCGTTCAAAATCCAACGCCCACGCCGACTGTTTCTTTGCCGACTAACGAAAATACAAATATGGCAAATATCAATACTGCTACGCCAACTCCTTCGCCTGCGAAAGCAAATCAGCCTGTCAACACAAACTCCACGCCTCAGCCAACGCCGAAAAGTCCGACCACAAGCCCGACACGAATTTCGCCCGCGCAATTCGCCGCCGTCGTGCTGATGCCCGTTGCTTCACGCGACATCAACGAATCGAACACGCTTCGTATCACTTCCGGCACACGCGCCGTCCGCCTGCGGCTGGTTTTCAAAAGCGGCGATTATCGCAATTACCGCGCAGAGATAACCACCGTCGAAGGCGCAAGCATTCTACGGCAAAATAATCTCAAATCTTCCGGCAAAAGCGTTACGCTCCAATTCGCGCCCGCACTTCTGCGCGGGCAAGATTACATCATCAAGCTCACCGGAAAAACCGCCGACGGTCAAACGGAAACCATCGGCGAATACTACTTCCGCGTCGAGCGCAGCCCGGTTCAATAAAATAAACACAAAACAAATGCAGACCGAATTCGATTGAAACCAATCGTCTTTTTCTGCGCTTGTGTTTTTTGCAATTAATCGTTACCGGCTCTGACATACTTTTTCGGTTTCGACACTAACTATTAGAAACAGCAAACACGCGCTTTTAACGGCTTATTGCTTTTAACTGTGTGATTTGACAAAGAAGGAGAAAAAAATGTCAGTTTATATTCAAAAAAACAATCAGCAATTAGGACCTTTTGAA
Source organism: Acidobacteriota bacterium (assembly GCA_031431735.1). Taxonomy (GTDB): domain Bacteria; phylum Acidobacteriota; class Blastocatellia; order Pyrinomonadales; family Pyrinomonadaceae; genus JAFDVJ01. The sequence goes on from JANPDZ010000011.1 coordinate 12,206, forward strand.
AAGTTGAAAGTTATGGAAATGCTCAAAAGCGGCGAGCTTTCGCCAAATGATTCGGCTATCAGACACGGCGAAAATGAGTGGCAAAAATTGAGCGATTATTTTCCGAACGCCGGAAACGACGCGCCCGCCGAAATTGTCTTCGGGCAACCTGCGGCTTTTCCGCGCCGCAGGTTTGGCGGCAGTTTTTTGGTCATCGGGCTTATCGGGATTTTAATCGCGGGCGTTTTGGGAGTTTCCGCTTATCGAAATATGTATCCCGCAGATTCGACGGAAAATTTACCCGATTCGGTCAAAGATTTTAAGTTGGGCGAACGCCCTTCGCCGAACGGCAATATCTGGGGAACGGAAACTCGTTTTGTGGGATATTATAAAAATTCTTCAAAATCACAATCGATGCTTTATAGGATGATCGTCTATAACGACGAAACGACTGCCAAAGAAGCAATGCGAACCGAACTTAACGAATCGTGTCGAGGCAAAACACCGCTGTATTTTTCATTCAGCAAAAACGGGACTGAAATGTCGCAAGGCGCGACCTGCGGCAGCGGGTTTTATATCCAAAAAGACAATAAACTCGTGACCATCGGCGGACCTACCGCGACCGTCGAAACTATTACCGAATTTGCCGAAAACCTGCCGTTTAATGCTGGAACGACGATGATAAAGAAGCCAAATAAATGAAGGATGTGCGTAATTAAAAATCTTTTGTTTCAATGATTTATCGTTATAAACGCAAGTTCTTAATAAGACAAACCAACTGCGCCGCAAGCCGAAGCGTTTGTTAATTCATTCAAAGTCAAAGCATAGCGGCGCGGCGGCAAATTCTGTTTTTAGCATTTTAAGAAAAGGAGAAAAGTCATGAATAAAAAATTATGGGTCGGTATTTATGTTGTCAGCTTTTTACTGCTTATTGCCGGGCTGATAATTGGAATAATAGTGGGTTCACTTTTCTACGACGGAGTGCTGAGAGATAACGGGAGTCTGCCAGTTGTTCTCATCGCTGTCGGGGCGGTGATATATCTCCAATTTGCGCTTGTACATACAATTTACGCTTTTTTGATGCTGGCAAGGATGTGGGGTTCGATTCAGGACGGCGTGACTCCGATTACGGTCGGCAAGGCAATCGGTTTTTTGTTCATCCCTTTTTTCAATATTTATTGGATGTTTGTCGCCTGGGGCGGCTTTCCCAAACATTATAACGAGTATGTTGATCGCCATAAGCTAAACGTGCCGCAACTGTCCGGCGGAGTATATGCCACCTTGCCTATATTTACGCTGTTAACCGCTTTTTTGTGGCTGCCGGTCGTTGCCTTGCCGTTTATCTTTACAGCCCTGATTGCCAGAACCTGTGACGCGGTAAATCAACTGAAGCAGGCGGAAGCGGACAGTACCAATCCTGTTCAGCAATCGACGTGGCAGGAACAGGCTCCCAAAACGAAACTTGTTTTTGCGGCACTCACCGGTCTGGCTGCCGTCTTATTCTTGTTTTTAACGGCTTTCGGCGTTTTTGCTTTCTGGAATCTTAACCCGAGGGCGAAGGCGGATGAAGTGCCGGAAACGGTGGGTAAATTTAAAAAGAATCGCTTATTTACACTGGGAAGTATCATCGGAGTTCGGGACTACTTCAGTGCAGATTACGAACCGACGGATGGACCGACAAAGAAAGACGAAATTAGCTACGTGCTCGAAAGTTATTTGCGAGAATCCGATGCCGTCTCAGACTTCCAGCGTGAGTCTCGCTATTGTTCGGGCAAGTCGACCAAACAGGAAGGCGCAATAAAGGACAAGAGCGGCAATCAGGTTGGCGACTTCCTGATCTGCAATGACGCCAACCTTACTTCCAGGATCGGAAAAAAGAATATTACAATTAAAGGGAACTACACCACTCCATATAGATCCGCTGATTTTATTAAATTCTTTACCGAGCTGCCGTTCGCCGCCACGATAGACCCTTCGAGTTTTTCCGGCGTGAAGTCAACACCGGCGTCCTTACCACCGCCTACCAACAACCCGAAAACTACCGTTGCCGCCACCGATACCGCCGATTTTGTTTTAACCGCCGAGGAGTTTTCCAAGGAGCGGGACCCCGGAGTGAACAACGCGAAAACCAAGGAAAAATATGCGGACAAAATTGTTGAGATTTCCGGTAGAGTTTATACCCTTTACCCGGGCAGCGGCGATGTCGGGCTGCTCACGGCTGCTAGTCCGGTAAGCCTGAAAATCGCCAACGAAAGTCGAGCGGAGGCGGATAAATTAAAAACGGACGAGCGCGTCATTTTCAAATGTCGAAGCGGCGGCAGTTACAGAATTGAACTTAAAAGCTGTCTTTTGACGGAATCAAAAGGCATTATCTCGCCCGACGAAAAACCTGATTTTACCTTTACCGCCAAAGACTTTTTCAAAGAGGTTGACGGAACACAGAGCGTCGAATCCGCATCGAAAAAACAAAAAAAATACGCCTCGAAAATCATCGAAGTAACCGGCAGAGTCCAAATCATCATCGGCAAACCGCACTATTTGTTTGTGGCTGATTCGGATTGGGTTTCCTGCAAGCCGGACGAGGAAAACGCAGGGCAATTCGCAAATCTGAGAGAAGGTCAAGAGGTCAAATTCAAAGGCTTGGGTTCGCGCTACGGCGCGGGACTGGAGCATTGCATTGTCATTTCGCAATAGCAATTAAGAGGAAGTCAAAGATGCAGTATTCGATATGCAGAAAAATGTCAGCAGTTGTCTGCATAAGACAAAGTGAAATGTTTATGAACATCTCTGACACATTTTTTTGGTTTTATCACTAACTATTAGAAAGAGAAATAACGCGAGTTGCGTTGAACGAAAACAAAATAAAGGAGGCATTTATGGCTGAAGCAGAAGAAATTAATCTTTCAGAAGGTGTGATAGTAACAGGTTTCAAAAGAGTATGGAGTTGGGCTGGAACTTGTTTCGTCAATACTGAATTGCAGAACTTAAAAGACGCAATCGAAAAGGGCGAACAGGCTATAGAAATAGCTGAATCAGCGAGTGATTTTTTATCAATAAATCCCCAAACTTGGCATAATTTGCAACAAGCCCGCGAAGCCCTGGGAAAAGTTGCCGAAGGACTTGATAAGGCGGAAAATATCTGTAAAGACATAAAGGCAATTAAAAAAATTCACGGTGCTATAAAGATATTGAAGGATGATTCTGTGATTTATGACGATCCTCTAAAGGCAAGTGAAGCATTTGGCGAGCTTTTCAGCGGATTTGGAATTCTTGCCAGACATCTTCCGTCGCCTGCCGATTCTTTCGCTCAGGTTTTAGAAAGGCTTGGCGGCATTTTCGGTCAGGTTACCAGAGATTTGATTCCGGATTTTCGAACTATATATGAAAGGCATAAAAAGGACATCTGGTAATAAAACGCAGAAATTGAGAGAGCAAAATATTATAGGAGCGACCGTGCGGTGTCCCACGCTTTGTTAAGCGTCGTTGGGCAACTAAGCAGGTAAGCAGAAGTTTTGCGACTTTATGAAAGGCTTTGAGTCCCGTCTTTAGACGGCTAACCGCCAGCGAAGCGCGGCGGTTTTCAAACCTATTGTTTGGACTCTGAACGAAGAGCAAAATGTCGCAAAACTTATGCTCACCTGCTTATGTATAGTCAGCTTATTCTGCAATTTTTCAGATAGGAGAATCTATTATGTTAAGACTATTTATTGTTATCATCGTCCTTGCGTTTTTTCTTTCGTTTGTAATGTTCCTGCAATATGAACCGCTTTACGGGGGTGCGGCTTTAATCTTGGCAGTCGGTTTTATTGTCTTGGCACTCCCGCGAATGAGGCAGAATACTGCTGCGTATAAGGAAAGTTACGGACGACTAGCCGAAAAGCTCGGGGTGGATGTTGACTCAATATTCGGGAAAATTCGATTTACCTGTGTTTACCGTAATCGCCAGATAGAGATTGATATGATGAAGCGTAATAACATTTTCAGCAAGAGGTTCTACGCCCTTTTGAGTGTGCCTTGCAGCCAAAATCAATACGGTTTATCTTTCCACTCTTTGATGTCGAGAAATAACAAAACATTTAATAACGAAACATTTAAGGCGGCAGTCTTAACCGAAGATCGTCTAAGGACGCTTGGAGAACATTTCGCTTCAGCAGGATTCTTAACCCTTGATGATTTAACCGTGAGCTACAAGGAAAGTGCTGGTCCCGGTGGTGCTGTAGGGCAGATAGACCGATTTAACCTCATGCTTGACATTGCCTGCGATATAGCGGAGTTGGTGGAACGATTCCCTGAGACTCCGGTTTTGAGAAACCCTTCTTAAAATCTTTTAGTGCTTTCCGATATGACAAAGTGAAATGTTTGCGAACATCTCTGACACATTTTTTTGTTTTTCTCACTTAATAGTAGAAGAAATAAAAAGGAGAAGACTAATGTTTTATTTTCTAAAAATTGATGAAATCAAGGGAACATCGAAAAATCCTCAGCATCGGCAGGAAATTGAACTGGTTTCTTTTCAAAAAGTTTCCGGTAGTGAAATTGAAATCGAAATGCCGCGTTCGGAGATTGTCGCTGCAAATCTGCTTTGCTCATACATCGGTGCGAAGAGCCAAAAATTATCGAACGTCGTGTTGACGGCGGAACAGAACGGCGGTTCAGGTGCAACCGTCCCGATTATGGAAATGTCGGAAGTTACAGTAACGAAAAAGCGGCTCTCGGCAAACGGCACATCATACTTAACATTGAACGGTATGACCGATTCTGCGCTTATGCGTTCACGCGAACCGGCAACAGGAGTCGCAAGCGGAAAACGTCAGCATCAATCTATAAAAATTTAAGGTAAAAAGGAGAAGAAAATGTCAATTTACATCAATAGTGAAACACAAAATAATAAAACGAACTATTTTAGTTGGATTTTAATAGCTCTGGTTATCTGCATTTTCGCAGGTCTTCAGGTTGCTTGTTTTAATTCAAATCAAAAAACAACTGTTGAAGCTGGAAAAAATGAATTTCAAGAAAAAGAAAATCTTAAAATTCAAAGAGAAGAATCATTAAAACTCTTCGGGACAAAATTGGAGGAATTTGTAAAATTAGCTCCTCAGACGAAGTTAGCTCCTCAACCTTATCTTAAGGGTAAAACTGTGATTGTGGATGGAGACGGAGAAATAAAATACTCTTTTTATTATGGTTACAATTTAACTGACCCTGAAATAAAATTAGTTTATCCGGGTGCGTCGTCAATTCCTTATGGAAAAGAAATTTGGAATAAAACCTTTGGTGTAAAATCTATTGCCAAAAAAGCTGATGACGTTCAAACGGTAATCCAATTAAAGTTTACGGACACGAATGTTTGTCGGCGGTATGGAAGTGCTGACCTTTTAAAAGGGGTATCTCTTTGCGTGATGAAAGCTGAAGTTACCGTAATTGATAAGACAATACCGGCAATAATTGCGAAAAAGACTTTGACAAATAATAAAAAATTACCCAAAACGGTAGAGGTGATTGAAAAATATCTTTCTTCAGATCTTAGTATTAACTCCATAAAAGATGGCTACCAAATGTATCCATTTAACGAGATTGAAGAATATCTGAAAAATCTGGAACAAAAATGAGGAGAAAAAATATGAAAAGAAATTTAGCGGGTTTATTTTTAATTTTGGCGACAGCCGGATTTATCTTAACGGGATGCGGCACGAGCGATAGTGCCACGGTTAAGAGCAAGTTTCCCGCGACGGACGAAGGCGCGACTAATCTGCTCAAAGAATTTGTCAAACCGGGCGCGGACCTCGCGGCGTTAAGCAAACAACTGCGCCCGACCAAAGCCGATTACGAAGCGATTTTTAAGCCGGATTTTGCGGTCAAAGCGGCTTCGGTTTATGACCCGGCTTGGGAGGCAGGACAAATGGTGATTACGCTCGGCAACCCGGCGCGAACCGAAGTCAAAATCTATCCGTCAACCACCGATGAGGTAATAAGCTGGACGGGAACAGCCGCGAAAGATTTAGCCGGTGGCTGGAAACAGCTTGCGCCGCACCTTAAACCGGGCGTGAAAATTTATCGGTTTGATTTTGTCGAACCCGGTCAGACCGAAGGTATGCACTACGAAGGTTTGGTGAATATCAACGGCAATTGGCGTATTTTCCCGAAACCCTGGCGATTGGTTAATTAAAAACCCGGCGGGCGACTGGACTGCTTAGGAACGAGTAAATAATAACTTATAACACTTTGTTTCTTAATAAATTGCCACTAGTGGTGCTTGGTGGAAATAACCTCGCACTTTTGATTATCAAAAGACGAACTGTAAATGTCCATAATTAAATGGCTTTGCTATCATTCGATTGAAATATCACACAAATTCTCTCTGTTGGGAAATTTC
>JANPDZ010000012.1:0-7447 GCA_031431735.1 Acidobacteriota bacterium
GCACAGCCGCAAATTCAAATCTTTTGCGTAACATCAGTTAAGAAGACTCGCTGCCCGTGATCCAAGCCGATTGCCGATTATTTTTTCACACTCAGGGAACTTTTTCGCCGCTTGTGGTGTCTAACCAGAAAAAGACGCGCGGATTTTTTTGCAGCTAACAAAACAAACTTCAGTTTATTGAGAGACGAATTCAAAACGGTTTTGTGTCTTCGTCGAAGTTCGCCATCAAACCAAGGAGAAATTTATGCGAAATATAGCTTTAATGCTTGTAATATTGCTGTGCTCGATTCTTACTTACGCACAAGAGAATGTCACGGAAGGCACGCTTTTCGCCGTCGGCAAAAAAGGTAAAGACCTGGGCGCGTGTCCGCTCAAACATACTTCGGTCAAGACTGACATCAGCGGATTTCTGGCGCGTGTCACGGTCACACAGGAATTTGAAAACAATTTTACCGAACCGATCGAAGCCGTTTATACGTTTCCGCTGTCGCAAAATTCGGCGGTTGACGCGATGACGATGCGGATCGGGACGCGCAACATTCGCGGTAAAATTCTAAAGCGCGAAGAAGCGCGAAAGGTTTATGAAGACGCGAAGACCGAAGGCAAAACCGCGAGTCTGCTTGATCAGGAACGCCCGAATATTTTCACGCAAGCAGTCGCCAATATCCTGCCGAACGAAAAAATCGTCATCGAGATCAGCTATGTCGAAACGCTGAAATATGAAGACGGAAGCTATGAATTTGTCTTTCCGATGACGGTCGCGCCGCGTTATATTCCCGGTTCGGTCAAAGACGCAAGCAAAATCTCACCGATTGTTGCCTTGACACGCGTCGGACACGATATTTCGATTGAAATAAATCTTAACGCGGGCGTTCCGGTCGAAGAGATCCGTTCAACTTCGCACGAGATCGAAAACATCAACCTCAGCACAAACAGCGCGAAAATTTCGCTGAAAGACGCGGAAACCATTCCGAACAAAGATTTTATTTTGCGCTATGACGTAACGGGAAAACGCATCGAGGACGCGATTTTAGCGCACAAAGACGCACGCGGCGGATTTTTTACGCTGATGCTGTCACCGCCCGACAAATTCACAACCGAAGATGTCACGCCAAAGGAAATTGTTTTTGTTTTGGATACGAGCGGTTCGATGTCCGGTTTTCCGATCGAAAAAGCGAAAGAAGCGTTGAAATTATCGCTCGACGGACTTTATCCGAACGATACGTTTAATCTGATAACTTTCGCGGGCGACACGGCGATCGTGTTCGATAAACCCGTTCCGGCAACGCAAGCCAATCTTGAAAAGGCGCAAAGGTTTCTTGACGAAAAAGAAAGCGGCGGCGGAACGGAAATGATGGCGGCAATCCGTGCCGCGCTTGAGCCGAGCGATTCGCAAGAACACATTCGCATCGTCTGTTTTATGACCGACGGCATGGTCGGCAACGAAGCCGAAATTATTGCCGAAGTCCAAAAACATCCCCGAGCGCGTGTTTTCAGTTTCGGCATCGGCGAATCGGTCAATCGTTATCTGCTTGACAAGATCGCGTCGGAAGGAAACGGCGAAGCCGAATATGTCGCGCTCACGGACGACGGTTCAAAGGCGGCGAAAAAGTTTTACGAACGCGTCCGCACACCGCTGCTGACAGATATTTCGATTGATTGGAACGGTTTGGCAGTGACGGACATTTATCCGAAAAAGATCGGCGATTTATTTAGCGCAAAACCCGTCATTATTCACGGACGTTACGCCAAAGCGATGAGCGGAATAATAAAACTCAAAGGCAAGGTCGCCGGACAGGAATTGGTGCGCGAAATTGCGGTCAATCTGCCCGAAACCGAAGATGCCAACGATGTGCTGGCGACGCTCTGGGCGCGGACGAAGATTGACGATTTGATGAGCAAGAGCCTGAAATACGACGCCGAAGAGGAAGAAGAATATCTCGACCTCAAAGCCAAAACCAAACTCGACATCATCGCGCTTGGCTTGAAATATAATCTGCTGACGCAATTTACATCGTTTGTCGCGGTCGAAGAAAAAGTCAGGACGGTCGGCGGAAAACCACGAAAAGTTGAAGTTCCCGTAAATTTGCCCGACGGGATGAATCGTGAAGAAACAATCGGAAGAACTCAAGACACACCTTTTAGAAGTTTGCAAATAATGACCGCTTTACAACGTCCGCCGCAAGTAACTTATGGCAATGGAAATGGTCGAGGACAAGGCAACGGCAACGGATATGGAGGTGGAAACAGCAACGCTCTGGTAGTCAAAAAAATGCCCGTTTCGCCGATACCGATTCCAAAAACAATTTCTGGCGGAGTTGTTAACGGAAAAGCGACGAATTTAGTGAAACCGCCGTATCCGGCGGCGGCGCGCACCGTTCGCGCAAGCGGCGCGGTCAATATTCAAGTAGTAATTGACGAAAGCGGCAAGGTAATTTCCGCGACCGCCGTGAGCGGCAATCCTTTGCTTCGGGCGGCAGCAGAACAAGCAGCGCGGAATTCAAATTTTACGCCGACGATGATGTCCGGTCAGCCTGTTAAGGTGACGGGTGTGATCGTCTATAATTTTGTCGCCGAGCAGTCAACCGCCACGGTCGGCGAAATTCGCGTTGACGAACCGGAAACGCCCGAAGTCGAGGAAACGCCACTTTCGCCTGAAATGAAAATCGAACAGGAACGGCTTGAAAAGGAAAGATTGGCGGAGCAGCAAAGACTCGAAAAGGAAAAATTAGCTGAACAGCAAAGACTCGAAAAAGAAAGGCTCGCCGAAGCCGAGCGCAAGGAAAAAGAAGCAACGCGCCGACAAGTGTTTGCCGAAAAGTTTCATTTCTGGGTTTTCGCGGTCTTTGAACGGCTCGAAAAAGGTCAATCCGCTCCGGCTGAAAACGAAACAAAATTTGTCTTGGGCGAGACCGCCGATGTTCAAATATGGTTCACGTCTAAAACAGCCGAAGCGGTTGAAAAACTTAAAACTTTAGGTTTTGAAACCGTGTTGGATAAAGATAAAAAGATCGTCATCGGAAAGATCCCGATCGGAAAACTTGCCGAAATCGCGGGAATTGCTGAAGTTCAGTATGTCTTGCCGTATGTGAAATAACTTAAGATCCACATCAGAAATGTCGAATTTAGTCGGTGAAACCGACGGTATATTCGTAGCCCACAGTGACAACTGTGGGAGAAAAGTCATTTAGGGTAGCGAGCCATTGAAAATGGCGGCATATAAATTATGTCGCCATTTTCAATGGCTTGAAATCATCAACGAACCTCCCCACAGTTGTCACCATTAGTATCTACACAAGTTCTTTGATTCCAAACAAAGCACGGCAAGCCCTGCAAGGGAGAAATTATCAATATTGCGCCCTTGCAGGGCTTAGTGAAATTATGTATCACCGACCTGGCGCAATGCGCCAGGCTATTATATCCCGCTCTTTCAGAGCTAAAATCAATGTTTTTGACTTGTGTAGATACTAATGGTTTGCACTGTGGGCTACGAATAGGTCAGCGTCTTCGACGGTTTATATCGAGTTCACTTTCAAAACCCGGCTCAAATATCTGTTCAAATCTTCGCCCGATGTTTCTTCCGTAATCAAACTAATGTAATTGTCGGGTCTGAGCAATACGCTGAAAGTTTGGCTCGCGCCGAAAATTTTCGCGACGTTTTCGTACAAAGGTAATTCGTGAAAATCCAGCAGATCATTTTCGGCTGTTTCAGGCGGTTTATTTTCGCCGTCGAAGAAAGTTATAAGATGAAATTTCGGTTCTTTTAGTTTTTCATAAATGCTTGCGCCTTCGACTTCAAAATAGGGCATTCTGTCGCCCGCTTTGACCGCAAAGCCGGCGCCGCTTTCGCTCAGAGAACTGCGGCGATAGTTGATTCCGATTTGCGAAATGCGCGGAAAAATAAACTTTTTGACCGCCTCAAGGCTAAATGCCGCGCCGGCGATATACGGAAAAACGTGTGTCCGCAAATATGACAAAACCGGTTCGGGACTGGCGACGAGATTGAAAAAACGATCGGTCGTTTTTAAGAGAGTTTCGGCGTTTGGAAGCCGTTCTTCGTTGTAGGTTTCGAGAATCTTGGCATCCATTTTCCCCTGCAGAACAGCCGCCAGTTTCCACGCCAGATTGTAACCGTCCTGAATTCCCGTGTTCATTCCCTGCGCGCCGGCGGGCGTGTGGATATGCGCCGCGTCGCCCGCAAGAAAACATCTGCCGACGGAAAATTTATTGACGTGGCGCGTGTGAACTTTGTAGGTCGAAAACCAATTGACGTTGGTAATGTCGAGTTCAAGTTGTGCGTCTTTTTTAATCTGTTCCTCGATCTCTTCATACAAAACCTCGCCTTCGTCTTTGGCAAAGGCTTCGGGAAATGTGCCGACAATCCGCCAACGATTTTCGCCGACCATCGGAAAAACCGCGAGCAGATTGTGCTTCATCAAGAAAACCATCAGCGCATTATGCTCAAACTTCCAATCAATTTCCACGTCAGCGACATAAAACATCCGTTCAAATGTGCTTCCTTCAAACGTCAGACCAAGGGAATGACGAACGGGGCTTTTCGCGCCGTCGCAAGCCGCCAAAAACTTTGCTTCGATGGTGTCGGTTGCGCCGTTCGCCGTTTTAATATTTGCCGTGACACCCGATTCGTTTTGCGTCAAACTTTCAAGTTCGGTTTGCCACAAAACGTCTTTGCCGTTCGCTTTGATAAAGTCGTATAAAAGTTTTTCGTGCTTTCCCTGTTCGACGATCAACACGAACGGATACGCGCTCAAACCTTTGCCGATCTCGCCGAACTCGATCTCGCCGCGCAACTCGCCGCCAACGATCATTCGCGCTTTTTCGGCAATTGCGCCTTGTTCGATCAATTTATCAGCCAGACCGATCTGCTCATAAATTTCGAGGGTGCGCGCCTGCACGCCGATCGCTTTTGAAAACGGCGTGGTCGTTTCCTTTTTATCGAAAATCACAAAATCAATCCCGTAGCGAATCAATTGACACGCCAGAGCAAGTCCGGTCGGTCCCGCGCCGACGATGATCACATCCGTTTTTTTCATTCGTTAATTATCACTCAAAACTTTTTATCTGCACAATCGGCGCGAAACTTCTGAAATGTTTTTTGGCTTTTCGGCACTATCTGTCAAAGGGAGAAATTTTTATGAAAAAGTTGACGATTTTATTGGTTTTTACCATTACTGAGCGGTCTAAAAATTGCACGGGCTTTGAAAACTAAGAAAATCTGCCCACGCGCACACACGCGCACATACGAAAAAAAGCATTTTTGCCAAATCTTTTTTCTTGTTTTCGTGCGTGCGCGTGTGCGCGCGTGGGCAAAAAGTCCGGCACGGTGATAATGTTTGGAAAGCGACAGTGCGCGTGTGCGCGCGTGGGCAAAAATCTTTAATTTTTCAGTAATTTTCAAGTAGGCAAAAACTATGCCGATCAGTAATGCTTAAATTTTAGTAATTTTCAAGTAAGCACTAACTGTGCTGCTCAGTAATGAGAAAATTTATGAAAATTTCATTGATAACTTGTTCGTTTTTTATGTTGTCAACCGTCATATTTGCCCAAAAGACAGAGCCGACCGTGCGGACGGTCAAAAGTACGGCAAATCAAACGGCGACGGTCGAAGGTTCGCTCGCGGACGGAATGCGCCTTTCGGATCTGTCGTGGGCATGGAACAGTTCAAATGCCTGTTTCCCTGCCACGCAAAAAGAAAAATTCACGGGCAATCACGTTTTTTTCGTGACTGAACTTCCGGCGCGTTCGATCCTGACAGTGACGGTCAAACCGAAGAAAAGCGGCGTTAATCTGAGCCTTTACGGTTATCAGATCGCGCCTGCGAAAGTTATTCTGCCCGAAGATCTGCAATCGTGCGTGACCTGCGAAGCCGACCATAAATGGGATTATCCCAAACGCGGTAAAACGCAGGGCGACGAACGCACGATGACGTTTAATGCAATCACCAATTCATATAAGATCGTGATCGGTGTCGCGGGCGCAAACGGCTTGACCGAAGGCGATTTCACGCTTTCTTTCGCCTTAAAACAATAGGAAGAGAAAACATGTTTCGCAGAAAAATCATTTTATTGACAATATTTGCCGGCAGTTCACCTGTCAATTTGTTCGGGCGCGGCTGACAACTCCGTCATCTGGCAGTAGCAATAGTTTTTGAAATACGACTAACCCCCGAAACACCGCAAAGCAGCACTGAAACTTTTTTTCGCGTTGCTTTGTGGTGTCCTGATCTGAGTTGTTGTAAATTAATAAAAAAGTTTTTGGGGGAAATATGAAAAAGTTTATGACGCTCATCGTTTTCTTTCTGGCAGCCTGCAGTTTCGCGTTTGCCCAATCGCCGCTTGCCGAACTCGATAAGGTCAGGCAAATAAAACTTCTCGAATCAACGCGCGAAGATGTCAAAAAGATTTTCGGCGATGATGATGAAGAATCGGAAGGCAATCATTATTCGACGGAAGACTTTCGTATTCGTTTCTCATACGCAAGCGGCGATTGCTCCGAGGAAGATGAAGAAGAATGGAATGTCGCCGAAGGAAAAGTAACCGAAATAAACGTGATTATCAGAGATTCGGATAATTCTAAAGATTTGAAGATTGATTTGTCAAAACTCGAACGGATCAAAAAATATGAAGACGAAGAGGATGATGCCGAGGATGACGATGCGGACGATTACGTTTATTACGATCAAGAAAAAGGCATCAGTTACGGAGTCTCTGACGGTGAAATTGTAAATATAAAATTTACTCCGCCGGAAACAAATTATCCGGCATTGTGCAGTAACGAAAATTTCAGGGAGTTTAATTCAACCAAAGAATGGTTTCTTAATAAGATAAAAAACCGCCCCTATATTGAGACTGAGAGGTTCCCTGCTAGTGTGACTAATCTGACTTTGGATAAAGATGAAATCACGGTTGACTGTGAGACAAGAGTTTCGCCGGAAACTACAAGTTGTGCTGACGAGATAAAAGTCATTACGATTGAGACCATTGCCAATGACCCGGATAATGATGTCCTGACTTATCAATACACTGTTTCAGGCGGAAAAATTATCGGACAGGGGCAGAAAGTTACATGGGATTTAAGCGGCCTCAAACCGGGAAATTATACAATCACAGCGGGCGTTGATGACGGCTGCGGAGTTTGCGGCAAAACGATGACTAAAACGGTCGTTGTCAAAGAATGTGCCGATTGTTCGCAAAAGTAAAATTATCTCTAAATACGAAAGAAGTTTTGAGTCCCGCCAAAAGGTCGGTGAAATACTAAACTTTATTCGACTGTTTGAAATGTCTATATTGAAAAGAAACCTAGGGAATGGGACGCGGACGAACACGGATTTGACGGATTTTCGAAGATTCAGTAGATCCAAAATTCAGACAATTATCGAAAGAAACTGCTGCGCGTATTGGATAATGGATAATTGGTAATGGATAAA
>JANPDZ010000013.1:0-5465 GCA_031431735.1 Acidobacteriota bacterium
CGGCAAGGTGACACACGGCGTTCCGCGCCGCGTCGTTCCGGCAGGGCAAGATGTGTTGAAGATCGAAACGGGCGATGTCAAGAAATTTCATGCGGACGAAAACGATTGTCTGCAAATTCATTATTATTCGCAGATCATTGCGCACGCCGGACTGTTTGCCGTGCCGCTGCTTGAATCAATCATCGAACAACTCTCGTTGGATTGTTCCGCGCAAGACCGTCAGCGGCTCGGCGTATTAAAACAAACGCTGCTTTGGCAACGAACAATGAACGGAATGCGTCTATAAGATTAGAAATGCGAATCAAGAGTAGAAAAATAAGCGGTTGGCGAGCATTTTGTTTTATTATTATCAATTATTCATTATCAATTATCAATTATTTCAGAAGTTATCGGCGGCTCATAACCTCTGAAGTTCATTGATAATTGAGATTTGATAATTGATAAATATTTTCGCTTTCCTACTCTTGATTTACATTAGAATTCAAATTTAAGATTTCAAATTTCAATAACAGGATTAAAAATGTATGAAAAAAATATTGTTTTTTCTGGCGGTCAGTTTATTTGTTTGTGTGGCGATGGTTTCGGCACAACCCCGGCCGGTTGATAAAACAACCACGGCGGTGACAGTCAAACCCGCGCCGCCATCGTTCGCGGCAAAATACGAAGGCGGAATGTTCGGTTTCGGCAAAAAAGAAGTCGGCACATTAAAGTTTGACGATGCCAATTCGAGGTTGGTTTTTTTCGGTCAAGACCAAAAAGAACAGTTTGCGATTCCGTATAAATCAATGCTGATTGTTTCTCCGCAATCGCAATCGGTTCAATCAACGACCGGAAAAGTCGTCAGCGTTGTGCCGTATGCCGGGATTTTAGGCGGATTCATTAAGGAAAAACGGCGATATTTGATAATTAATTTTGATGACCCGGACGTTGAAGCAAAAGGTTTGGTCAATTTCAAGATCGAAGAAAAGGAATTGCTCGATTCGGTGGTTGCCGCACTCGGCACGAAAGCCGAACTCAAACAGCGCGGCGATGCGTATTTTCGCCCGAAAAATACCGCAAAAACCGGCGATGATAAATAAAGAAGTTAAGAAGTTTTTGCCCGCGAATAAACGCTGATAATCGCCCATTTTATTTATCTGTAACTTTCAATCGCGGCAAATTTAACGACTGAAATAATGAATAATTGACAATGAATAATTGATAAAGCGGTGTTGCCGAGAGCGAATTTATCAATTATCAACTTTCAATTATTCATTATTTCAGTAAGTTTTCTTATCCAATACGCAGGTTAAATTAAATCGCCGAAATGATTTTGCAGAAGACCGGCAATCGTGATGACGGCGGTTTCCGCCCGCAAAATTCTGCCTTTGAGCGTGACGATTTGAAAGCCGTTTGCTTTTGCCAAATCAATTTCAGAATCTTCCCAACCGCCTTCCGGACCGACAAAGGCGGTTATTTTTTTGTCTGCTTTTATTGAATCAAAACTTTCACCGTTTCTCTCCGCAAATAAAATGAAATTTTCACCGCCGAGATGCTGAGACGCGGAGTTTTTTAGAAATAATGCAAAGTCTTGCGGCATTTCAATCTGCATTAATTTAGCGCGTCCAGATTGTTTCGCGGCTTCGAGCGCGATCTTTTGCCAGCGTTCGAGCTTTCTTTCAACCTCTTTGAGTTTTACGTCAGAGCGTTTTGTATTAACGGGAACAAATTTCGTGACACCCAATTCGACCGCTTTTTGAATAACCAAATCAAACTTTTCGCCCTTTAAAAGTGCGACTGCGAGCGTCAGATCCAAATCCGATTCAGGAGCGGCGGGTGCGATCTCTTCGATGATCTTGAGAACAGTTGCTTTTTTTTTGATCGTTTCGATTTCGCATAAAAACTCGTGTCCTTCGCCATCGAAAATCTGCACCTTTGCGCCTGCCAAAAGCCGCAGCACATCGCGCAAATGACGCGTTTCTTCGAGACTTAGCGTAATTTTATGGTTACTGAAATTTTCCTTCGGAGCGTAAAATCGACGCATAAAA
This sequence comes from Acidobacteriota bacterium, assembly GCA_031431735.1. Classification (GTDB taxonomy): domain Bacteria; phylum Acidobacteriota; class Blastocatellia; order Pyrinomonadales; family Pyrinomonadaceae; genus JAFDVJ01. The sequence goes on from JANPDZ010000013.1 coordinate 2,028, forward strand.
TTTTGTTTTGAGTCCCGCCTTCTGGCGGCTAATGTTCGGGGCTTCGGATTTATAGGTTTATCGAACAAGTCTGTTATGATGGTTTTGCCGCCTGAAGGCGGGACTCAAAACTATTCTCCAAACTTTTCCTTAAAATCCATTGAATTTTGCCGAAGTTCGATCCAATGTTCAAAAATGTCAGGCGATTGCATCCAAAGTGTGAACCATTCGGCGATCTCGGCTTTCTCATTCCGTTTTTTTTCTTCAACTTTGACATTTTTGGCGATCATTTGGGCGCGGTTTTTGCCTTTGATGGCAACTTCGCGGAGCTGTCGCAAACCTTCCTTGTCATTATCCGCCGCGAACTTCTTTCGTAAATTTTCAAGCCGACGGATCGAGATCAAGGTTTCTTTGAAGTCGGAAAATTTTAAGATGTTGCGAAACATCGCGTCATATGGTGATTCCTGTCGTCTTTCAACATCAAGCCGGAGAATCTCGGCGTGGCGCAGTTCCGCACCTTCATCAGCAAGGAGCCGCGCAATAATCATCGGCGATTCGAGCGCACCTTCGCCGAAACGGTCGCGGACGACAATTTCGATGGCTTCGATTTCCTTTGCGCCGACGCTTTCGCAATCAAGTTTTTCCCAAACTTCGATTATCAGGTCGGTTTTTGTGCGCGAATTCCACATATTTTTGCGACGCGGAGACACGCAGACGCGGAGACGCGGAGAAAGAATTCCAGATTTAGGATTTCAGTTTTTTCTCCGTGTCACATTGTCTCCGCGTCTCCGCGTCTTTTACAGTCTCTATCAAATCACTCGACGAATGATCCTTCGGGTCGCCAACAATCGCGACTTTTCCGCCGTATTCGCGGACAATTTCGCGTTCGGGAACGCTGTCGGTCGTGTAATCGGTGCCTTTTGCGTGAAAATCGGGACGCACGGCACGAATTAATTCGGTGACGGTCGGTTCGTCAAAAATCGTCACATAATCAACGAATTTCAAGGCGGAAACAATTTCGGCGCGTTCGCCCTCGGGCATAAACGGACGATTTTCGCCTTTTAATTTTCTGACCTGTTCATCGGAATTAATACCGACGATCAAAATGTCGCCAAGAGCCTTTGCGCCCGCGAGATAGCGGATATGCCCGACGTGGAAAAGGTCGAAACAACCATTTGCGAGAACAATGCACGCGCTATTGCGTCGGTCGCTCGAAATCTGTGCGATCAGCCGATTGCGTTCCAAGATCGGCGCGAAAAAATTATCTGTTTTCATAGAAAAAGATTTAGTAGAGCAATTTTTAAGTTATCCGGTATTTCGTCAAATGTTTGTAGTTCCGCCTTGAGGCGGTCTTCGAGTGTCATAAACTCAAGTTTTGTAAATAATTAAATATCTGAATACTCAAACTAAAACCGCCACAAGGCGGAACTACAAACAGTAGAAAACTTAAAAATTGCTCTATTTAGCGGCACTTTGCAGGTCTATTTACATACTGCCGACTGCTCCTGCCAACCGCCAACTGAATTCACCAACTCGTCCGCGCTGACGCAAGCAGTTCCTTTTTTCATCACGACAATGCCGCCCGCGTGATTTGCCAAATTTGCACTTTCGATAAAACTCAGTCCGCACGCCAAACCCAGAGAATAGGCGGCGATGACCGTATCGCCTGCGCCGGTCACGTCCACCGGTTCTTTTGAGCCGATGGCTTCGATCTGGAAAGGTGTCTTATCTTTTTCAATCAGAAGCATACCTTTGTTGCCGCAGGTGACGAGCAATGCCTGATAACCTAATTTCGCGCAAAGTTCGGCGCAATCCGATTCGGTAAAACTTTTACCTAATATTTGCTCGACTTCTTCCTGATTCGGCGTCGCGGTCGTTGCGCCTCGAAATTCTTTCAAGCAAAAACGCGAATCAACGATCAGTGGAATATTCTTTTTGGCGGCGATTTTTTGTGCTAAATCGGCGATTTCTTTATTGGCGACCCCGTAATTGTAATCGGAAATTATTATCGCGTCCGCCTTTTCGGCGGCTTTTATCAGGTTTGTTTTTAATTCCTCTAATGTTTCGTCATTGATCGTTTGCTGATTTTCATAGTCGATCCGAATTACTTGCTGGCGCGCGGCATAATGTTGTCCGGCAAGCACGCGGACTTTGGTCGTGGTCGCAAATTTATCCGACGCAACAATAAAATCGCAATTAACTTTTGAGGTTTTCAATTTATCAAGGAGCGCGTTTCCGTTAATATCTTTGCCGACAATGCCGACAAGGACGGCGTGACCGCTGAGCGATGCGACATTGGTTGCCGCATTTGCCGCGCCGCCCGCGAGCGTTTCGGTCTCGTCGTGCCGCAAAATAAAAACAGGTGCTTCACGAGAAACCCGCGAGATCGTGCCGCGTAAGAATTGATCCGCGACCAGATCGCCGACGATGACAATTGTTTTATTCGGAAATTTCTGTCTGATGATTTCTGAAAGTTTATTCATTGCGATACAAACAAATTACTACAAATCGAAAGAACAAACAAAAAGGTTGAAGACCGTCAAAAGTCTTCAACCTTTCAAATTTGACCATTTAGCAAGAATTAGTGAGTGTCGTAGGCGGCAATCGGGAAGTCGCTCGCTTGTCCCCATTGAACAACTGCCAAAATACCGTCAGAACTTCTCAAGACATAGAAACTACCGTTTGAATCGCGCCACACGGCAAGGTCGCATTTACCGTCGCCGTCATAATCGTTTTGGGCGTTCAAATCGGAACCCGTGATTCCGTAAGTGACAGCCGTCAGTCCGCCGTCGGTGCTTCTTTGAATATACCAAACTAAATTGGAGGTTGGTGTCGCGCCTTCGCGGACCACCGCGATGTCAGTTTTGCCGTCGCCGTCATAATCGCCCGGTACGACCAAATCGTTGCTCAAACCCCAATTGGTAATAATATAGGTGCCGTCGCTGCTTTTTTGAATATAAAAAGTTGATTGGGCGGCGGCGGTTGCGCCGGGACGTTGAATGGCAAAATCGAATTTACTGTCGCCGTCATAGTCTCCGCAAGCCGTGTAGTCGGTTGAAAGTCCGAATTGGTAAGAGACAAAACCGCCGTCCGAACTTCTGAGAACATACCAAATCATCGCGCCATTTGTGCGGCGCACGACGGCGAGATCGGTTTTGCCGTCGCCATCATAATCTCTGCCGACCGGCTCATCGCCGGTGAGACCAAAATTAATAGCGACAAAGGTATTATTTAAACTGTTCAAACGATACCAAACGCCATCAGTGTCGCGCCAGACCGAAATATCCGCTTTCAAATCGCCGTCGAAATCACCCGGTGCCATATAGTCGGAATTTGCCAAACCGAATTGTTGGAACAAAAATCCGCCGGCGGATTTGTTGATATACCAAACTAAATTGGAGGTTGGTGTCGCGCCTTCGCGGACCACCGCGATGTCAGTTTTGCCGTCGCCGTCATAAT
>JANPDZ010000014.1:0-6829 GCA_031431735.1 Acidobacteriota bacterium
ATTTTTCAAGACCCATATGCTTCATTGAATCCGCGTCTTTCGATTCTTTCAACGGTTTCCGAGCCGCTGAAAATTCACGGCATCGGCAATAAAAATGAGCAAAAAGAACGAGTCGGTGATTTGCTCAAAAAAGTCGGGCTCGATCCGAATTATATGTCCCGTTATCCGCACGAATTTTCGGGAGGGCAACGCCAACGAATCGGTATCGCCCGCGCACTTGCCTTGAATCCGAAATTGATAATTTGTGACGAACCGGTTTCGGCGTTAGACGTTTCGGTGCAGGCGCAGGTCGTCAATCTATTGCAGGATCTACAGGCAGAATTCGGACTGACATATCTTTTTATCTCACACGGATTAGCCGTCGTCGAGCATATTTCGCAACGGGTTGCGGTAATGTATTTAGGGAAAATCGTCGAAATTGCCGAAGCCAAAGAACTTTACGAACAGCCACTGCATCCATACACAAAAGCCTTGTTGTCGGCGATTCCGATTCCGGATCCGAAGGAAAAGCGCGAACGAATCGTGCTGAAAGGCGATGTGCCGACACCGATCAATCCACCATCGGGTTGCCGTTTTCGAACGCGTTGTCCGATCGCGATTCCGCAATGCGCTGAAATTGTTCCCGAACTTCGGGAGATAAGTAAAGGTCATCTCGCGGCGTGTATTCGCAATGATGGCTATGAAACTGCGCCAACCCCTAGATAAAGTTGAAACGCAGAAACTAATCTAATCGTATTGCAGTTGTAATTTTCAATTTCTGCGCCTTTCCAAAAAGTTTTTTTTGTATTTTGAAAGCCGCAAATTTAACAGGAGAGAATATGACTGAAGAACAAAATGTCAACGATGGGCAAATGCCGCCACCTGAAATGATTCCAAAAGAAGAGTCGCAGATGTCTGAAGTTGCAACGCTTGCCAATATTTATATCGAACCCGGCAATACTTTTGAAGATTTAGGGCGCAAAACACGATGGATAATGGCAATGCTGATTACTGTGATTGGGCTGAGTGCTTTTCAAATTTCATTTTTTGAAAAGATCGGGTTTGAAAAAGTAATGCGCGGGAATTTGGAAAATAATTCCAGAATGCAACGACTTCCCGATGACCAAAGAGAAACGATAATTCAGCAACAAACACAACCGATTGTCAAGAAAATCACCTATATTGTTTCACCCATATTTTTTATTATAGGTCTTTTTATAGCCGGATTGATGTATTGGGGCGGCGCAAACGCGATGGGCGGGCAAATCGGGTATTTTAAAAGTTTGGCGGTTTTCGTTTATTCAACCTTCGCGCCTTGGCTTGTCTGGGAATTAGCAAATATATTAGTTCTTTTTTTGAAATCGGTTGACGAAATTGATTTGAAAAGCGCACAAGTCGGTTTGGTAAATGCTAATCCGAATATGTTTTTAAGTTTGAAAGATGCGCCGGCTTTGACGGCATTGGTGGGAAGTTTTGATTTGTTTGTCATTTGGGGATTGATTTTAGCGGCAATCGGTCTGCAAAAAATAGCAAAATTATCATCAGGAGCGGCGTGGGCAACAGTTTTGTTTGTTCAATTAATTTTGGTCGTTCTAAAAGTTGGATGGTTTTATCTAAACGGATAAACCTGAATTTAGAATATTGAGGCAGGGCGAAAAGTTAATAATCGCCCGCCTTTATTATTCGTATCTTAAAGACTCGATCGGATCAAGCCGCGCCGCTTTCCACGCCGGGAAAAGACCAAAGACAATCCCGATTCCGACGCTGGCAAAAAATCCCGCGACCGGTGCCCACCACGGAACGTATGACGGCATAATCATTTTCACCAAAAGCGTCAACAGCCATCCGATTAGCAGTCCTAAAAGTCCGCCGAAACCTGTCAAAGTCGCAGCTTCGATTAAAAATTGCAAAAGAATATCGCTTTGTTTAGCACCGATCGCTTTGCGGATGCCGATCTCGCGCGTTCTTTCGGTAACGGAAACGAGCATAATATTCATCACGCCGATTCCGCCGATCATCAAACCGATTGATGAAATGACGATCATTGCCAAAAATACGCCGCCGGTAATAGCCGAAAATTGGTCAATAATGCTGGCGGCGGTTTCCATCGCGAAATTGTTTTTCTCGCCGTATTTGACGTTGCGGCGGATCCGTAAAATATCTTGCACATCGTCTTTGGCTTTTTCGAGTTTTCCTTCTCTGGCGACGGCGAGAACAAACAGATCGTCGGCATTGGGTTTGAGTTTCAATGCCGCACCCATCGGCATATAAATGATGTTGGACTGGTCATTATTGCCGCCGCCGCCGCCAAAAAGCTGTTCGCGTTTTTGCAAAAGACCGATGATGCGAAATTCCTGTCCGCTGATCTCGAGAGTTTGACCGATCGGCGATTCATATGGGAAATAGCTTTCCTTGACAAAATCACCGATAAGGCAAACATTGGCTTTGGTATCGCTTTCGGATTGTGAAAACCAACGCCCATCGAGCAAAACCTCCGATGTAGTTTTTTCGACTTCAGGCAATGTTCCGTTAAGCTGAACCGAAGAAGAAGTCTTACCGTTTTTGCCCGTTACAGTGATTTTTTGTCCGAAAAAATTGTTTGAAATATCGAGAAAAGGAACCGCAACCTCAATTGTCGGAAGTGCGGAAATCGCCTGAGCATCGTCCATCGTCAAAGGTTTCCGCATACGTTCCTCGCGGGTTGGTGCGCTGGTGCGAATGCCGATGTCCATTTTGTAAAGAAAAATCGAACGGGTGCCGAAAGATTCGACTTCTTTTTCAACGGCGACATTGATTCCACTGATGATTGACGAAATAAGCATCACGGTAATGACACCGATCACAACTCCGACAATCGTTAAAAACGAGCGAAGTTTATTGCCTCGCAAGGTGTCGATCGCCATTTTGAAATTTTCGTAAAATGAACTCGTTAAAAATACCATAATTTATAATGATTTCAGATTTCAGATTTTAGATTCTGTTTTCCAATTTGGAATTTGAAATCTGAAATCTCAATCCGCCCGCAAAGCCTCGATCGGGTCAAGCCGCGCCGCTTTCCAAGCCGGAAAAAGTCCGGCTAAAATGCCGACTGCGCCTGAAATTCCGATTGCAAAAAATGCCCACCCAAGCGGAATTCGGGTCTGAAAAACAAAGGCTGTGATAACAAACCCGAGCAATTCAGCCAAAATCAAACCGATTGTTCCGCCGATCGCCGAAAGTGTTGCGGCTTCAAAAAGAAACTGTCTCAAAATATCGCTCTGACGCGCGCCCAAAGCCTTTCTGATTCCGATTTCCCGCGTTCTTTCAGTAACGGCGACGAGCATAATATTCATAATGACGATCGCGCCGATAATTAGCGCAATGCCCGGAACAAATATAATGACGAGAAATGTCGGACCCAAGATTCGGTCGCGGATTCCGGTAATTGCGTCGGGAGTCATAATCCCGAAATTATCTTTTTCGCCAAATGGCAGTTTGCGTTTGATCCGCATTAATGTTCGGGCTTCTTCAACGGCATCATTAAAAACCTTGTCGGATTTTGCGGTGGCGACAAAATAAGGAGCGCGGGCATTGGTTAAACCGCCAAATGCGCCGCCGAAAGTTTTGATTGGAAGCTGTACGAAATTGTCTTGCGGTTGACCGAAAACAGTTCCTTTGGCAGTTTGAATTCCGATGATTCGATAGGGAATTCCCGAAATTGTAATTTCGCCGCCAACCGCTCCGCCTTGCGGAAAGAATTTTTTTGCGACATCTGCACCGACAAAAGCGACTCGCATTGAATTATTATTCTCGGCATCGGAAAAATAACGGCCTTCGGCAATATCAATTTTGTCTATTTCGGCGATGATCGGCTCTGTGCCGGTGATCTGCACACTCGCTATGCTTTCATTTCCGCGTTTTACTTCACGCGAAGTATTTCCGGCTTTGGCACCGATCTTGTCAATCAATTGCGCTCTTTCCTTAATGAAATTCATCTCGCTAAAGGTCAATTCCTTATTTCGCCGTTGGGCAGCGGCAATCGAGTCGGTGTCTTTGAAATCATCAAAACTAAAACGGCGAACCGTGAAAGAATTTGAACCGATACCGGCGATCTTTTCGTCAACATATGTATTAAAGCCTTGCAGAAGCGAAAGCACGACCATAAACGCCGTGACACCGATGATCATTCCCAAAAGTGTCAGAAAGGAACGTAGTTTGTGCGACCAAATCGCGGAAAAAGCTAATTTAAAGGTTTCGGTAAAATTCATTTAATCAATCGAAAAGAAGAACAGTTTCTTGAGTTGATTATACGCGACTTGGAGGAAAAGGTTTAGTTGGTACAATTTTTATAAAGTTTCCAAAGGCTCGTGAGATGGCTGAAAAGAACAATCGGGACGACGATCGTCGGCAGCCAAATGTATGGAAAAAAAGTAACGGCGCGGTTTTGGAACTCTATCGGGAGATTTGGAGAGAACGCCGGAAAAGCCAAAACAGCCGTGATGACGATATTGAAAAGCAAACAGAGCGCGATAATATTCCAAATAATCAAAAGCGGGCGATTTACTTGGCCGCCGCGAAACGCAAGAAAATAAACTAGCGGCGCAGTGATGCCGGAAAGAATGTCGAAATTTCTGCCTTCAAAAGTCATTGATTGCGGCACAAATTGATTTTGAAACAGCCACAGCAAAACAATCTCGACCGGAATTCTGATAACGCTTAAAATTGTCAAAACTTTGAGCGGTAACTTTTCGATGAAATTTTGGCGGAAGAAAATGAAATAAATAATGATCATCAAAAGCGCGGGAAAAACTCCAAAGATTACAACCCTTGGCGGAAATACTTGTGTGTTTTGGTAAAAACCGTTGAGTGCGAGAATCGCCTGAAAAAATATCCAAAACGAAAGCAGAAAGATCAAAATTTTGGCGGGAATTGTATCAAAACCTGTTTGTTTGACCGCGTGGAGCAGAAAACCAACGGTCAGAAATGTGGTCAAAATAAATGTAATTGAAATGTATCCCGGCAAATTTTCAATCATTTGTATTTATTTCTTTCGCCGCGCATCTTAATCACATCGGCATAATCAAATTCGCTTTGCAAATCTCTGATCAAATATGTTGCATATTCACCCAAAACCCGCGCGATATTTTCTTTGACTTTTTCGCGGTTCACTAAATCACTTTCCTGCAAAAGCCAGGTTAAATCTAATTGGTCTTTTGGTCTGCCTGAAAGATGTTTCAAAATAACCAACCATTCGGGGGAAACGATTTTAATACCGTTTTCAACTTCCAAAGCCTCAGCTAAAGCCGCCCGGTAAAATTTTTTATCTTCATCGTTTCTGACTATCCAATCAACGGTAATCGAACGCTTTCCAATTTTAACTTGATAACTTTCACCACCAAATGTTAAATCTTTTGTGCTTTCGAGATCAAGCAAATCATCGGCAATTATATCGACGTCCATAGTCGCGCGAACATAACCGTAAATATGCATGGCAATTCCGCCCGCAAAAGCCCATGCAACATTTTCTTTTTCAGCAAGTTCGGCAAGTGTCAAACCAGCCTCAATCCCGATTTCAGTTGAAACGGTTTCGATCGCGCTGTTACGCTTGATTATTCGTTCCAAATCTTCCTGAGTCATCTGATTTTTTCGTCTTTTTCAATTTCCCCGTCGCGGATTGTGATGACGCGATGCGCACGTTCGGCAATGTCGTGTTCGTGCGTAACGACAATGATCGTGTTTCCTTCTTCGTGCAGACGTTCAAACAGAGTCATAATTTCCGAACTGGTTTTCGTGTCGAGCGCGCCGGTCGGTTCATCTGCCAACAAAATTGACGGATGATTGACAAGCGCACGGGCAATCGCGACACGCTGGCGTTGTCCGCCTGAAAGCTCATTAGGTTTGTGCATCACACGGTCGCCGAGTTCGACCGCCGCCAGTGCTGCTTGTGCTTTGTCGTGCCTTTCGCCCGATTTCATTCCGGCGTAAATCAGTGGGAGTTCGACATTGTGCAAAGCAGTTGCCCGCGCCAAAAGATTAAAGGTCTGAAAAACGAAACCGATCTCTTTGTTACGGATTTTGGCAAGTTCGTCATCGGTCATTTCGGCAACCTGATGACCGTTAATCCAATATTCGCCTTTTGACGGTGAATCGAGACAACCGATCAGATTCATCAATGTTGATTTACCGGAACCCGATGGTCCGATGATCGCCACATACTCGCCTTTTTTGACTTCAAATGAAACGCCGCGTAATGCGTGAAGCTCTTCAACGCCCATCTGATAGGTTTTCCAGATATTGCGCATCGAAATCAACGATTCACCCGCCGGCGCAGCGTCATTACCGCCAAATTGTGGTTTTCCGTTTTCGTTTTCCATAAATCTATACATAGCCTTCGTTATTTCAGATTTCAGATTTCAGATTTCAGATTTCAGATTGCAACTAAAAATTTGAAATTTGAAATCTGAAATTTGGAATAATTAAGCACAAGACCAAAAGTAACGAGATATTTTGGTTTTCGTTTAGATTCCCGTCTTTAGACGGCTCACCGCCAGCGAAGCGCGGCGGTTGCGTGGCTGAAGCAGGGACTCTAAACGAAAACCAAAATGTCGCAAAACTTCTGCTCGCCTGCTTACTATGATTTATTGGCGTTTTCGCCGTCTTTCTTCTCTTGCTTTTTAACCACTGTGCCGTCTTTCAGAGTGTTCAAAATACGGCTCGGACCGGTGATCACCTGATCGCCTTCGTTGAGTCCGCTGGTGATTTGAATATCAGATTCTCCCGTAATGCCGGTTTGAACTTCGACAAATTTTGCTTTGTTGCCGTCGAGAATATAAACGCCTTTGATGGTTTTCGGTTTGTCGGAAGGCATTTG
>JANPDZ010000015.1:0-4283 GCA_031431735.1 Acidobacteriota bacterium
GAAAAGTCATTTTTAGCAGTTTTGGGTCTTAAAATTGAATTTTACCATTTTTGAGATTCTTTGTTTTCAATGACTTACAAAACTACAAATTCAGCGATTGAACGATTTTTCTATCAAATAAGGGTTTTCGGAGTGGACTCAAAGACAGGTTATTTTCGAACGATTAAATTGGTCATTGAAAACTATTGAAACCGCAAAAACTCGCCAATTATCGCAGGCAAAATCCAAAATTCGGCAAAAGTCCAAGACTTCGGATTGATGAATAATCCACAATCCGAAATCCGAAATCCGAAATTTGGATCTACTGATCCCATTTATCTAATTTTGATATAGCATCAGTTTTAACAAAATTTAGGGTTCCGCGGTTTCCATTTCTACCGGTTTCAACCGTACATGTTGAATTTGCAGCAATATACGCTAAACACTCCTCACCGTATTCGGTTGTAATATAACCATCTTCGCCGCAAAGTCTGTCTAATTGTCTTTGGCTACTTACAAAATTGCTCATATATTCCCGCCAATTATCACTTCCCATTCCGCCAACAATAGCCTTGATAGCAAGTTTCCCTAATCTATTAGCTTCTGTTTTTCCTGCACCCAAAGGATCCTGTTGTATCTCATCATGTTTCGACATTATTTTTCCTGCAATTCCTATTTCTACTTCTGCCATATTTATTTTCTCCTTTTTATTGTTTTTTATATACCTTGAACGGTCATAAATTGAGTTTTTTGACTAATGCAGAAACACGCACGAAGTAAGTGTGTTTCGCCCTTACTCCGTGCGGGCTTCTGCATTAATGCCCAAATTATTCCCGTTGACAGTATAATTGGTTAATTTTCAAACCAAACTTGGAATTAACGAGATTTATTGTATCGGATTTATCTCGTCATAATTTGACTCTCGGTTTTGATTGATAAATTCGAGCATTTCAGTCATTCCAAATTTACCATCAGTTCCCAAAAAATGTTCATCGTTTTGAATCTCATTATTCAAAATTGAATATGTGCTTTCTTTTATCAATTTAAGAATAACCTCCGCTACTATTCGGCTGCCAACTTCACCCAATGTATTCCCGTTTGAATGAATCTTCGCTTCAGCTAACAAATAATAAAATAACGGCGTTTCTTCCTTAAATATCTGACGTTGTGCAGGTTGTAATTTATCGCCAAATGTTGATTCGATTTCATCAGAAGTTAATTTCTTGACTTTCATTTTGTCCGCAACTTCCTGACCGGATGGAAGTTGTAAAGCAACACCGCGGTATAAATCAAGAGCTGATAGTGAGTTTACTCTGTTTCCAACAACCTTTGGTATTAACAAATTTAAGCCCGATGACAATTTTGTATCAAGTTTTTCTGCGAAATTCAATTTAGGATCTATGGCTTCACCAGATTTACTAAAATCATAGAACCATTTCCAATTTATGATCCACGTACTTCTTAATTTATTTTTTGTAACATCGTTAATACCTTTGCCTCTGCCAGTAAAATTAAAAATATCTGAAAGGCTGGCGCCGCTCGAGTGTTTTAGATTGTAGTTATAATCATTCCGAATTAAACTATGTCCAAATCGAAATGCCGCTCCAGAAAACTCTAAAGGAATATACATATCCGCTAAATTGGGATGATAATATTCGTTTGTGCCTTGCTCAATTTTTTGCCTGATTTCTTTCAAAACATCCGCATTAACAATTCTCGGTAAGAAATCCTCAAGTATAATATATTGATAATGACGAATCGCAATTTTTTTTGCTTCCTCAAAAGTTTGTGGCGTGTCATCTTTTCCAAGGTTTTTGACAATCGCATTATGAAATTTGATAAATGCTACCTGGGTTTGAGCAATAATAACGTTATCATCATTTCGCGGATCAACAATCTGGGCAATCGAGGTTTTATCATCCCTCGGTAAGTCGTTTTGAAATGACAACCGAGCCGTTGTTTCTTCATTAAACTCCGGAAATGTGTCGCCTAATCGTAATATTGTATTCGAACCAGGCTTCATTAACATACTTCGAGGCACTTCATTTAAATTTGAAATTGTTTCATAACCATAAATTGTTTCTAAATCAAACATCGCATTTCGCTTATTATATATTTTGTCGAGATCAATATTGTTCCACGGCTGATGCGAAGTATTATGTCGGTCGCTCATTGAGTCAAAAGAAATATCGTGGGCAATGAATTGTCCCAAATAAACGTACCCAGATGGTGTGTTTAATGGTAAAGATTCTGTGAAAGATAAAGATTCCAAGTCAAATTTTCGATGTTCAAAAAAACCAAACGAATCTGTCATTGATAAAGCCAATGCGTCTAAATTCTCCCTATTTAATGGTTTAAATGAGCTTTTTATTCCTAACATCTGCCTATATCCAAATCGCATAATATTGCTCCTTATACAAAAGAATAACTTTATTAAATCTTTAATTTTTGTCGTATAAAATGAATTCTAATTATAAATAGACCAAAATCCATCAAAAACTATCATTTTTTTTGAACGGCAAGATATTTTTTCATTTTGCACCTTTTGAATAATAATAATAATTCCGACGAGTTTGTTATCCAAGTTTTTTTATAGCTTTTTCTTTATTCAATGGCGAAAAAAACTTTGTCCAAAAGAATTGTAATATTCAACCGGTGCCAGTTCATCTGTTAAAATTGTCGCTTCGAATTCATACGAACCAGTGACTAAATTTCTGAGAAGTCTTGAAACTTCTGCGTCGGCAGATTTAAGCATTACCGGATTTTCGGTTTTAAGGGCGACAATAATAAGATTTTGAACATCTTCATCGGCGCGTTCTTTGCGCACTTTAAAAAGAAATACTTGCGGAAAAATCTGTTTGTAGGTCGCGATCTCCGCTTGCAAAAAACGGCTTGCATCTCCTTTGATCGCGCCGCCGACATTGAAGATCACGACGCCTTCGTCTTTGAGAACGCGGCTGATTTCAGTGACGGCTTCGATCGTCGTCAATTGAAACGGAACGCTGAATAATGAACCAAATGCGTCCATCAGCACGGCATCGTATTTGTTTGCTTTGCTGTAATTGAGAAAGATTCGGCCGTCTTCGTGAAATATACGGAGATTCGGGTTTTCCGTCAAACGAAAGTATTTTTTGGCGATTTCGGTCATTTGCGGATCAATCTCGACGACTTCGATCTGTTTGTCGGGATAGGTTTTTAAATATTCCTTCGGAAACGAATATCCCGCGCCGCCGATCATCAAGGTGGTTTGAAAATCGGGTTTGAAATGGCGGATCAAATGATAATATTTGGCGTATTCCGAAGCGAGTTCGTCGCTCTCAATGTACATTTTCGACTGGATAAAATAAGGGTCAATCGCCATTGCGCGGATCTTTTTGCCGCTTGCCTCGTCCGTCGTCGTAAAAATCTGGACACGGCTGTATTCGGTGTCAATATCGTGTAAATCGCTTGTTTTTAACAAATAATAGCTTTGCAATTCGGTTGTCAAAATGCCACAAACAAAAAAGATCAAAACCGTCAGGTTCGTTTTTGTAACAACAAACGGCACGAGCAAAATTGACAACCCAATCAAGCAAAAACCGATCAGATAAAGCGTTTTTGTGCTGCCGACAAATGGAATCAGAAAAAATCCGGCTAAGAATGTGCCAAAAATACTGCCGACCGTCGAAAGCGCGTAAAGTCGGCCGACGGTTTTGCCCGAATCTTCGAGCGAAATCATTTTTAATTTAACAGTGTAAGGCGTAACAAATCCGAGCAGAACGCTTGCCGGAGCGAATAGAAGAAGTGCCGCAACAAGCGACTTAATTTCCAAAATCAAAGGACTTTGAGCGACGACCGATAAGACAATATCCTTAAAAAGAATCGTTACCGCGACCGTGCCGCCCGCGAGAAATATGATCGAAGCGAGAATTTTAAGGTCGGGTTGGCGGTCGGCAGTTTTTCCGCCAAGCCAATAACCGAGGCTCAACGCCGCGAGGATGACACCGATCAGGCTTGTCCAAACATAAGTTGACGAACCGATATACGGCGAAAGCAGGCGTGAGCCGATGATTTCATAAATCATCACAAGTGCGCCGCAGACAAAAACGGTTAATTCGAGGATAATTTTTGAGAAAGATGTTCGGTCGAGCATATGAAAGTTTGGTAACGAACTAAAAGTAATGCTGTTTAAAATTCTAAATCGCAAATTTGTAATGAAAAAATGTCATCGCCGGGAGCGCCGGCAGCCATGCCGGCAACGGCGCGAAGCGGCGTAAAATCGTTGCTCAAACCATAAATTACTTTTAAACCAATTTTTAGCGCCC
>JANPDZ010000016.1:0-5300 GCA_031431735.1 Acidobacteriota bacterium
AATCGAAAATTCCAGATTCATCGGTTTACCAAATGCGTAGGATGCAAAAATCAGAACAGGCGCGACAAAAAGCGCGATTTGGAGCGATGAACCGAGTGCGATTCCGAGGCTCAAATCCATCTTGTTTCGCATCGCCATCAGAATCGCCGACGAATGTTCAGCAGCGTTACCGATAATCGCCACGACAATCACCCCGACAAAAACTTCCGTAAAACCGAGGGCACCACGCGCCGCTTCGACCGCCCCGACGAGGAATTCGGAAATAAGCGCAACAAACGCCGTTGCCGTCAACAAAACCGTAATTGATTTGCCTTTTGTCCAATGATCGCCGGCTTCTTCTGCTTCATGTCCGACTTCTTGCGCCGCGCCTTGCATCGCTTCGCCGACAAACAAATCTTTGTGTGTAACAAGCGAAAAATAAAGTGTTCCGATGTATGTCAAAATAAGTACTATCGAAATCGCCAAACTAAGATTTTGTTCTTTCTGCGGAGTCCAACCGCCGTTTGCAACCGGAACTTGCGCAGCAACGAGATGAAAAATCGTCGGAATTAACAGGGCAATCGCGGCTAAAGTTAGTGCGGTTGCCGAAGTGCTTGCCGCCGTTTTATCGAATTTTTGCGTTTTGAATTTCGCGCCGCCAGCAATCAGCGAAAGTCCCAAAACTAACAGCATATTGCCGATTATTGAACCGGTAATTGAGGCTTTGACAACACCTTCTAAACCTTTCGATAATGCAAATAGCGCGATTATCAATTCCGCCGCGTTGCCAAACGTTGCATTCAGCAATCCGCCGATGCCTTGCCCGAGATGTTCCGCCAAATGCTCGGTCGCCTTGCCCATCCAACCCGCGAGCGGAATGATCGCCAAACAGGCAAAAATAAAAAGTAGCGTTGGATTTTCAAGTGACGGAATAAACCGCATCGCAATCGCAATCGGAACAAAGATTAAAAGCCAGTCAAGCGAAGGCTTGAGCCAAGATGATTTATTTTCTGACATATTCCTCATCAAATGCCGAACAGCATTCTTCAATTTATGATTTGAAATTCTAAATCTGCGCGTTTTTCTGCCGCAAAACAAAATGATAAACGGGTAAGCCCAACAAAACAACTGCGACACCCAAAAAACTTTGAAACGGATTTTTCATCGCAATCAATAGCAAAACTACGGCGGTAATCAACAAAAAGAAAATTGGCGTAAATGGATAAAGAAAAGTTTTGTAGCCTGTAAATTCTGTTTTATGAATCTTAAAAAGTCCGGTAACGGTCAAAGCGATAAAAAAGACAACGACAAAGAAAAAGTAAGAAATTATCTGTTCAAAAGTTCCCGACAGAATCAAAATGCAAGCTAACACAATTTGGATGATCGTGGCGCGGTGCGGTGTTCCAAAACGCGGATGAAGTTCGCCGAAACTCTTGAAAAATAAGCCGTCTTTCGCCATCGCGTAATAAACACGCGGAGCAAACATCAAATAGGCAAGCAAGGTGGTGAGAACCGAAATGATGACAATCGAAGCAAAAATGACGCCACCAATCTTACCGAATAAAACTTCCCCCGCCTGCGCCGCAAAAGTTTCATCGTTCGTGACATTCGCCAGCGGAACGAGATAAAAGAAAACAGTGCTCGTCAGAATGTAAATTATTGTTATCGCGATAACTCCGATTGCCAAAGCTTTTGGCACATTCTTCTGCGGATTTTCGACTTCGCCCGCAATCCGTGTTACTTCCCACCAGCCTGCAAATGCAAAAAATGCGCTGACGATGCCGCCCGCAAACGCGCCGAAAGTATCGCTCGGAATAGCAAAAAACGGTGTAAAATTATTCCAATTGCCGAACCCACCCAAGAATCCGAAAGCAATAATGAAAAGCAAAGTAGAGATTTTCAGAAACGTCAAAACTTTTAGAAAATTCGCGCCGAGCTTCGCGCCCAAAATATTTATCAAACCTAATACGATTACGACCGAAATCGCAAAAATCGTTTGTCCGATTGAAGAAAGCGGCATCAGAAAACCAAAATATTTTGTCAATCCAACCGCAAAAATTGCGGTCAATCCGGGATCAAGCACCAGCAAATCCATCCAACCGTAAAGAAACGCCGTCGGCTTGCCCCAAATCTCGCGCAAATAAACATAACTTCCGCCCGCCTCGGGAAATCGCGCCGAGAGCTCGCCGTAACACAACGCTCCGCTCAAGGTCATTGCGCCCATCAATACCCAAATCGCCAAAAGCCAAAATGGTGAACCGACTGATTTCGCCATTCCCGCCGGAACGAGAAAAATGCCGACGGCAATTGACTGACCAATTAGTAAAACAACTGTCGTCCACAAACCAAATTGTCTTTTTAATTGCATAGAAGAGTTTTGCCACAAAGAACAATATATTCACAGAGAAAAAGAATAATTCTCTGCGGTCAAATTGTTCTCTGTGGCTAAATTAGAAAGTAAATCGCGCCGTCAATCATCACATTCCCGCCGCGCCCGATTTGTCCGGCTGATGAAATGACCACTGTATTCGTTTTGGTCGGATCAAAATTCGGCGCGATCGAATTGCCGGGCGTGAGCAGCGCGAGTTCGAGAAAATTACGCCCGTTGAGCGGCAGATTTTGGATTTCTTTGTCATTGATTACGGCGTCAACTTTTGATGTTTGTGAATCAATCAAAGGCACTTCACCAATTAATTCTTCCGTAAATGTTGAGCCTTCAACTTCGAGCCGCGCATCCACCGACAAAGTCTGTCCGACCGTTAGAATGATCGAGGTTATTTTCAGTTTTTTGAAACCGTTCGATGTAACATCAACATCATATTCGCCAACCGGCAGACTCGATACGACAAATACGCCTTCGCCATTCGTCGTCGTCGTACGCGATTGATTCGTTGCTTTATTCGTTGCTGTCACAATTGCATTTGTAATCACGGCACTATTCTGGTCAGTCACAACACCAGTCAACGTCGCGTTCGGTTGTTGCGGAAATATCGAAACCGTAGCACACAACACAAGCACGAGAAACTTCAAGATCGGGGGGAATTTCTTCATATTATTAACTGATGTTACGCAAAGTTATTTCAAAAGTCGCCGAAGGTGACAAACATTATAGCGTAGGGAGAAATGAGTGAAACGAATGAATCCCTACGACAGGTCAAACATTCAATCGCTCGCTGAAAGTGAGCAACAAAAAGTTGCAAAAATGTTCGACACTTTCAGCGTCGGATTTTCATTTATCAAATTCCTAAGGTTTCGGCGAAACGCCTGCACCATAGGCTATTATGTTAATCGCTTTCAGCGACAAAAACACAAATTGCGTAACATCAGTTATTAAATTTTATTTTTTTTAGTAATGCTACTTTTTAGATTTGGAAATTATTTTAGATTACTTTCCAATCTGTGTCCAATTATGAAAAGCCGATTAATTTTCAATTTTTTGTGAATATCAGAATAATTAGTACCTAAATTCATTACTGAGTTCGACTTTGTCCATTTTATTAGAACATTTTGAAAACTGAATCACTTGATTTTGCAAGTGTTGCAATGTCATCGCTTAGAGTTTTCAAACATCGCTTTTTCGACACGATATTGAAAAACTCTGAGACAAAATTGGTAAAATAAGTCTTTTATTGACGTTACCTTTTTTCAAAATGGACAAAGTCGAGCAAAGTTTAACAATAAATCGAAAAACTGCTCGGTGAACATTTGCCGATTTTAGCACTTTCCACTAAATTATCGGTAGAATCATTTTATTTATATTTTCAACAGTTTAACCCGGGAGGAATATTATGCAACCAAACAACTCGTTAAATCCCGAACCTTTTTGGGAAACAATTACCGCTTTTCAGCGTTCGGCGGCAATGAAATCCGCCGTCGAGCTTGAAATATTTACAAAAATCGGAGAAGGCAATAAAACCACACAAACTGTAGCTAACGCCTGTAATGCATCCGAGCGCGGAATTCGTATTTTGTGTGATGTAATGACCGTGATGGGATTTTTAACTAAAGAAAACGGCGAATATGGATTGACCGATGAATCCTCCGCCTTTCTCGATAAAAATTCGGCGATGTATCTTGGCGGATCGGTTGATTTTATATTGTCGCCGATTCAAAAAAGCGGCTTTGAAGATTTAACAAACGCCGTCATTCAAGGCGGTTCGACTGTTAAAGAAGATGGTTCACTCGACCCAGAAAGCCCGATGTGGGTAAAGTTTGCCCGCGGAATGGTCGGAATGATGATGCCTTCGGCGCAGATGATCGCCGCCAACGCCGGTTTTGAACCGGAACAAAAATTAAAAGTTCTCGACATCGCCGCCGGACACGGAATTTTCGGCATCATGGTTGCACAACATTACAAAAACGCTGAAATCTATGCGGTTGATTGGGCAAATGTTTTGCAAGTGGCGACCGAAAATGCCGAGAAATTCGGTGTCGGAGACCGCCATCATTTGATTGAAGGAAGTGCTTTTGATGTTGATTTCGGCGAAGGCTACGACATCGTTTTATTGACAAATTTTCTGCATCATTTCGACAAGGAAATCAACGAAAATCTTCTGCGGAAAATTCATAATTCGCTTAATGAAGGCGGAAAAGTGATGACTCTCGAATTTATTCCGAACGACGACCGCGTTTCACCGCCTTCCGAAGCAATGTTCAGCCTTGTCATGCTTGCCGCAACTCCGGCAGGCGACGCTTACACTTTTGCAGAATTGAAAGAAATGTCTGAAAACGCCGGATTTTCGCTCAATGAGCATATTCCGCTCACGCCGATGCCTCAACATTTGCTTATTTCGATGAAATAAGCAGGTTAAAGGAACGAGGTATTTTGAAAAGTTTAGAGTCCCGTCTTTAGGCGGCTTTACGCCGGCGAAACACGGGACTCTAAACGAAAAGCAAAATCCTCTCAACTTTTGCTCAATTGCTTAACACGTCAATTTTTCAGGCGTTGGCTTTATCCTCCACAACATTTACAGCTTTTCCCGCCGGACTTAAGATCTAGTTTTATAAATTCAGCCTCGTTTCCGGCGCGAATCGGTTCGCGCTCATTCGAGTCGAAATAATTGTTGATTTCCCCGACCAATTTCAGTTTTTCCTTTGCCGTCAGATTCAAAAATCCATGAAACACAACCGTAATATTTTCTTCCATAATTCAAAATCCTTTTGGAAAACAGACTCAGTAGATCCAAATTTCGGATTTGGGATGTTGGATGTCGGATTTTTAATCGCTCCAAAGTTTAAAAATTTGTTGAAATTCAGAGTTTGCCGCCAATAATTGAAGAATTGTGCTGACAAAAATCGTTCTCAATGCTCGATTCAAACTT
>JANPDZ010000017.1:0-12306 GCA_031431735.1 Acidobacteriota bacterium
TTTCAAATACTGCTTTTGTTTTTGATGGATAAACTTTGTCTCTTCAGAAAACCTTCAGTCAAATGTTTCTGATAATCAGCAAATTTTCTAGGTTCTTTTGACGAATAATGGAATTTTACGCCTTTTCCGGTATCCGTCAACATTTTTTTTAACAGAGCCGACAATAGCCCGTTAGATTAACAGGCTATTGTCGTGATGAATCGTTTATGCGTTTTTGTTATTTATTTTGTGATCACCTCCTTTTTTATTTGATTGAGTTTAGAATTTTCCGCGAATGATGTTTTCATATTCTTCACGTGAAAAACCTGCCGTTTGCGCGATGTTCTGGGCGCGCTGCCAGCCGCAGCCGTGCGCCTGGTCGCACATATTTCCCTGAATATTGTAGAAATGCCAGACTGCCGCTTTGACCACCGCTATATCGGTTTGCGCATAAACCCGCGCCGCAAACTGATCGGCGAGATATTCGTTTGAAGTGCGGCCGTAGATATGACCGTATTCGTGCGCCAGAAAGAACACGACCACTTTCGGCGGTGTTCGATTAACGACTGCCGGATTGTAATAGATCTTTGAACCGTCGGTCATCATAATGTCGTTGATGTTTGCCGCAATAAGCGGAACCGGTCGGTCGGGCTGCCATTGGCGAAAATTCGTGTCAAACATTGCCTGCGGAATATCGTTCGTCCGGTATGTATTTTTGATCGCCGATTGGCGGGTTTGAAATTCGTTCTTCGCCAATAAATTTGTGGTATTGGCAAACGCCGCTGTGCCCAACACCAATGTCATAATCAAAACTGTCAATTTGTTAATAATATTTTTCATTTTTTTCTCTCTCTCTCTTTATAATTTTTTTTCAAAGTCAGTATCGAATGAAGCGAACTAAAAGAATCTCTAAAATCGCCCTCACGTTATTGAGTGTCGGAATTTGAAAAAAGGTTACAGATGAAATAAAAACTTGCTGAATTTATTAAGCTGTTTGGAAAATCAAAATTAAGGAAAGATAAGAAAATAGGACGCAGAGATGCGCGGATCAACGGATTGACCGAGGATAAAATTAAAAGGAATCCGCGAAAATCCGCGTTGGTCTGCGAAAATCTGCGTCCCATTTCTTTTTAATGTTTCTAATCCTTGAAGTTTTAAGCCAATTAAGTTTTAAGCCAATTTAGCGGACATTTTTCAACTCCTGATTCGCATTGTGAGTAGTTTTCATAGATTTTTTCCTCACCGCCAGTTTCCGAACAGAATAAACGGCGACCAGTAGAACGGGTGTGAATACGGCGCGTTTTCGTCTTTTTTAAACGGCGGTTGGTTTTTATCGCCGTTTAAGTTGAAAACCGCCGTCCCGCGAATCGTGTTGCCGTCGGTTGATTTGTATTTGCCATACATCATTGCGAGCTGCGCCCGGCGGATTGATTCGGCTTTACCTGAATTTCCTTTGCCGTAGAGTTCATAAAATTTGACCATCCATTCCCCGGTCGAAATGTCGGCAACCGACCAGAGCGTTGCCATCACTGCCTTGGCGCCCTGTTTTTGCGCGACCGCCGCAAAGCCTTCGATTTCGACGCCGTTCGCCTTTTCGCCGCCCGGTGTTGCCGTGTTGCAAGCCGAAAGCGCGATCAATTCAACGTCTGAAAGCGAAACTCCGCGCAGATCCTCAATTGAAAATCGCCTTTGCCCGCCGCCGCCGAGCAGCAGAAACGAATCTTTGTCGTTGCCCGGATTGAGCGAAAAATGGCTCGCGATATGAACGACCGGATAACGTCCGAGCGCGTTTTCAAATGCCGTCAAGGTAAATTTTTCGTCGAGTAATTTCTTGCCGTTGAGGACGCCGGTTTGACATCTCGGGGCGAGCGAGACGGTTTTCGTGTTGGTGTCGGTAATGATGCAATCGAGTTCGTCCGGCACGGCCGTCAATGCGGAAAATCCTTCGGTCGCTTTTGAAACGCCGACGCCAAGCGCGTTCAGATTTTGTTTATCAAACTGCGGCGATTCGATCGTGCTAAAACTCGCCAGCGTGATCACCGAACTCGCAAAGCGTTCCGCCAGATAACCTTTTTGTTTGTCCCAGAGCGCGGCAGTCGGAATGTAGCGCAGAGTCCCGTCCAGACTCCAGACGATTCCTTCGGCTTCGATTCCAGCCAGATCGTTTTCGATCGGTTTGACCAGAATATCGTAAAGTTTCTGGCCTACGGGGCGCGGATCAATTTCGGGGTTGGTCAACGCCTGCCGAAAATCAATGACGAGCTGATTGATGTCTTTGCCGGACACATCAATCGTATGCGCCCGCTGCGTCGTCGAGGTCGTGACAATGATATTCAGACGACCTTCGCCGACAATCGTCGAAACGATCGCCGTCCGGTTCGCCTTCAGCCGCCTTAGCGTGTTCTGCAAACCCGAATCAACTGCCGCGACGCGTTCGTCTTTTTGTCCGACAGTGATCTTCAGCTCGTCGAGAAATTTCTGAAAAGCGGTGGTCGCATCTGCAAGCTGTTTTTTGAGCTCATCATAGCGCGCTTGTTTGGGAAATTTGCCCTCTTCAAACTTTTTACGTTCCCCGTCTAGCTCGCCGTATTCCTTCCCGATGGCGGTGATTTGGTCGGCCAATTTATCGTAGCGAGTCAGGGCTTCGCGTTCTTTATTTGTAAGTGAAACAGTTTGAAGCAATTCTTTAGCAACTTTGTCATCTCGTCGCAAGAAAGAGTAAACTTCCTCTTCTTTAAGCATCGCCAAGACTTGTTCGGCTTCCGAAATACGTCCTTCTGCAATTAGTAGGTCTGCGAGTTTTCGATATTTGTCTTGATGAATTTCAACAAAAGACTTTTGAAGTTTTTTATTTATTGGAGAGATTTCATTTCGCGTAAACTGAATCAGATTTGTAGTTAATTTCCAAAATAGAATGCTACCATTTATGTTTCCTTGGGTCTTAAAAATATCGCCTAAATAGTTTAATGTCGTAATTTGACCATCCTTCTCAGATACTGCTATAAAATAATCCAAAGCTACAATTAGTTTTGTCAAAGCTTCATCCAGACGACCTAGTTTAAAATAAGTCATGCCAATTTGCTCTAATACTCTAGCTTGAAATCCCTTACCTCGGAAAATTGAAAGAGACTTGTTAAGTGCCTCTAATGCCTTATCATATAGATTTAGCTCATAATTGGCTTTTCCAATGCCAATTAATGCAACAGCCTTTGCCGTTTCATTGTTTCTATTTGAATAAAACTTAAAGGCTTTTTCAAAATTTTCTAAGGCCTTTCGCGTTTCACGAAGTTCAAGGTAGACATCACCCCTAATCGAAAATATTCCGACAAGAAGATATTGTTTATCAATTATATTTATTCTATTATTATTCGCTATCCAATTTTGAAAATCCCCTAAGTTTTTTAAACTGTTTGATAATTACCAAGACTAAAATTTGTCCTTGCTAATCCAAAACTTGTTGTGAAACTCGTTAATCTTAACTCTTGGGCTAGAGACAAGGCATGATTATATGAATCTAAGGCGTTACCGTAATCACCCATTGTATAAAAAGTTCGCCCAACCAAATTGGATAAATTAAGTTCCCCACGTAAATCTTTTAGTTCTCTCAATTTAATTAGTGCCAAACGATAATATTCTAGTGCTTTTTGTTTTCTTCCAAATATTCGATGCGCCATCGCAATTGTTTGTAATAGAGACGCTTCCTCATTTTTTTTGCTTAACTCCCGAATAATAATTAGTGCGTTAAGAAATGCGTCTATTGCATCGTCATCCCGAAACAAAATCATATTGGTTGTTCCAATTGCCTCAAACACCTTTGCTTCTTCAAGTCTGTTTCCACATTTTTGAAATATTTCTTTTGCTTTTATCAACTTTTGTAATGAAAGAATTAGATTTTGCTTTACAGATTCAGAGTTCTCGGTTTCGAAGTCTTCTGAAACTGATAAATCATCATTTTGTTTGGAAATAATGTTTTTCTTTGGAGCCTTGTTCCTTAAGTCGTCTGCTTCGTCGGTTAATTTTTTTGCGCTTTTAATATCACAATCAGTTTTATTATTATTGTTAAGAACAGATGCTTGCGATTCAACTTTCGATTGCCCGTGAACGATTAAACCAATGCCCAATATCAAAACTACCGAGTAGATAACCTGTGTTAGATTTGAATTTATATCTTTGCCTCTCATAATTTTTGCTCCGAAATTCATTGAAAAAACACGTTTCTCCATAGTCGCATTTCTGTATTGGTTATCAATCAAACCCAGATTTAAGCTGTTTCTGTTGCTCGCGGATAAGGTTAAGATTGCGGCGCATTTGTCCTCGCTTTGGTTTCATTCTTTCATAACTTTCTTCGTCATCATTAAGGCAAATTAAACAAAGTATTTTGGCATTGCGCCCTTTGAAATCAAATAAATGCGGCTCTTGTAAATTCAGATTACTCTTTTGATTTCCTCCTAGACTCAGTAGATCCAAATTTGTAAAAAAGTCTTTACCGACAGCAACTTAAATTTACTTGGTATTGCTTGTAACTTTGGCTGAAACCCTTGAAATAGTTGATAATGGATAATTGATAATTGATAATTGGGCATCACAATAAACAAATTTACCAATTACCAATTATCCATTATCCATTATTTCAGTAGTTTCTTTCGATAATTTTCTGAATTTTGGATCTACTGAGACTGTAGATTCCCGATTTGATCGCTTCGGTTTTGACAACTTTTCCGTCAACCGTTACTTCGCGTTTTCCGTCTTTTACTTCCTGATAGAGTTCCGGCACTCTTTTTTCCGCATATAAAAGCCATTCGGTTGAAAACAGCTGTTTGTTTTTGCCGGCATCGGCGAGCAAATTGATAATGCCGTCCGGCAAATCAAGCATTGCTGCAAACTTACCAAAATTACCCCGTCGCTACCGCTTCGGGTTCTGACATTTTCGCAAATCAAAGATGCCACGCCACATCCCGATAAAAAAATCTTCGTCCGATAATTTATCTCTTCATATTTCCTCCCGGATAAGGTTACCCATATTATAGTGACGTTTTTCTCGAAAAGGTTACAAATGCTTATGTTGGCGATCAGAGCCAAACAGACGTTAAAACGCCCTGTAACTCGGATTCAATTTGCTCACCACGCCATAAATAGCGTGGCGGCGAAGCGGGTTCGCGAAGCGCGGAAAAGCCGGATGAATCTGGCTCAACAATATCACTGAGTAACATCGGTTATGCAGGTGAACATAAGTTTTGCGACATTTTGCTCCGTTCAGAGTCCAAACTTTAGTTTGAATCCCCGCCGCGCTTCGCTGGCGGGAACACGCTGAAGCGTGGACTCTGAACGAAAACAAAATATCTTGAAATTTATCTCACCTGCTTAATAACTTCCCGCGACGATCGTGGATTTGACACCGCTGGCTTCCTGCGCGATCTTGACGCCAACCGATGCGCCGATTCTGGTGGCGCCGGCTTCGAACATTGCGCGGGCATCGTCAATTCCCTTGACACCGCCCGAAGCCTTGACGCCGAGGCTGTGTCCGACGGTTCTCCGCATTAAAGAAACATCTTCGACCGTTGCACCGCCTTTCGCAAATCCGGTCGAGGTTTTGACAAAATCCGCGCCCGCATTTTTTGACGCGAGACACGCCCGAACCTTTTCATCGTCGGTTAACAATGCGGTTTCGATAATGACTTTGAGCAGAATTCCGTTTTCGTGCGCTGCTTCCGAGACAGCGCGAATATCGTCTTCGACCGTGCAATCGTCGCCCGATTTAAGTGCGCCGATATTGATGACCATATCAACTTCGCGGGCACCGTTGAAGATTGCGCGGCGGGCTTCATAGGCTTTAACGTCCGGCAAAGTCGCGCCGAGCGGAAAACCGATCACCGTGCAAACCGGAACAGCTGAACCTTTCAGAAATTCTGCCGCTTTTTTGACCCACACGGGATTGACGCAAACCGACGCAAAGCCGAACTGAATCGCTTCGTTGCAAAGTTTTTTTATATCGCTTTCGGTCGCGTCGGGTTTGAGTAGCGTGTGGTCGATCAGCGACGCCCAATCGTGCGCCGTCGCGGTTTCGCCCAAAACAATTCCGATGCGTGACGCGCCCGCGTCAACAATTCGTTCGACATCGGCGCGGCAAAACGACGGACAATACGCATCGTCGCCGATCTTCGCCAAAACTAAATCAGTTATCTGTTCGACAAGTTTCTCGTAGTTTCCGTTATTCATTATGTTTCAAGTTTCAAGTTTCAGGTTTCAAGTTTCAAGCCGAAAACAACGTGAAACTTGGAACCTGAAACTTGAAACTAAACGAGTTTCCACTCTTTCAAAACTTCCATCAAACCCGGCAGATTTTTCTGCCACAGCCAATCGGTATTTATCCAAAGTCCTTCGATAACAAGACTTTCAAATATTCCATCTGCCGAAAGATGAAGAAGTTTATATTTTCCGTTTTCGTCGTAGCCGTAAAAATTTGCCGTCCGCCGATTCGGGTCAATTATCCAATATTCTTTGACACCTGCCGCTTCGTATTCTTCAAATTTGTTTTGAGTATCGCGGATAACGCTTTCGGGCGAAATTACCTCAATTATCAAATCCGCCGCACCATCGAAATATTGTTCTTTCACACGGTCAAAGTTTTCCGTAGCAACAAAGAAAATATCAGGCTCACGACCTTTTGTTTCGCCTTCTAAATTCATTTTCATTTGGTAAGGCTCGCCGCAGATTCGTCCTAACTTTTTCACTTCAACAAAGAATCTCAGAAGAGCTTGCAAAAAGCGTGTTAAATCATCGTGTCTTTGTGTTACGGACATCGGTTTAATTACCTCACCACCAACATATTCGGCATATTGCCCGTCGTATTCGCGCAAAAATTCTTCGTAGGTCATTTTTGCCGATGAAACAATCGGCGTCGCAGCCTGAGTCGAAATTTCGGCAATTGTGCTTTCCATAATTTTCACCTGAAGTTTGCAAAAGCGATTTTAGCACCAAACGCCCAACATTAAAACGGAAAGGTCGGTTATTTCAGTTTCAAAACAGGTTGGTCGGGATGCGCGGGATTTGGGATCAGTTTTTGATTGATGCAATCAACAAACATATCAACGGTTTCGAGAACGGTTTGTCCGATTAAAACTTCGTCGCCCGTCACAACGGCTTCGAGCGTGGTGCGTCTGCCGTTGATACTGATGCCGACAGGTTCGGTAATATCAACAATTATGTTGCTGGCATTCGCCAAAGTCGCACTCGTTTTGCGAACCAGTTCGAGTCCTAATTGCTGAACGACGTGAATTGGCAAAACGGGCGAAACCGAGTCGGTATCAACGACGGCTTCGGTTTCATAGACGCGAATTTCTTTTGGTGAAATGTTTCCGCGTCTTGCCATATATTCGTCACCTGCATTGATAAGTTTTACTTTTACTCTGACTTCTCCCATATATGTTTTCCTTACGAAGATTTTAGCACCAAACGCTAAACATTGAAACGAAAATCCACAACATCGCCGTCCTGCATTATGTATTCCTTGCCTTCGAGCCGCGTCAAGCCTTTTTCGCTCGCGGCTTTTCTTGTTCCGTGTTTGACCAGATCGCTGTATGAAACGATTTCGGCGCGAATAAATCCGCGTTCGATGTCGGAATGAATTTCGCCGGCGGCTTGCGGGGCTTTTGTCCCGACCGGAATCGTCCACGCACGGACTTCTTTTTCGCCGGCGGTCAAGAACGACATCAAACCGAGCATTTTATACGCCGCTTTGATAAGCTTATCAACGCCGCTCGACGTGACGCCCAAATCCGCCAGGAATTCCGTGCGTTCGTCTTCTTCGAGCGCGACGAGTTCGGCTTCTAATTTCGCGCAGATCAAAACGACTTCGGCTTTTTCGCTCGCGGCGTGTTCGCGAACAACCTTGACGTGCGGATTGGCTGATTCATCCATCAAAGTATCTTCGTCAACATTCGCCGCGTAGATCGTCGGTTTTGAACTGAGGAGAAACCAGGTTTTGACAACGGCGCGTTCATCGTCCGTCAGATCGGCACTGCGAACCGGACGACCTTCTTCCAAAACAGGCAGAATCTTTTCGATGATTGCCAGATCGCGTTTAGCGTCTTTATCGCCGCTTGATTTGATGCCGCGCAATGCTTTGTCTTTGCGTTTTTCGACCGATGCGAGATCCGCGAGCGCGAGTTCGATCTGAATCGTTTCAATATCGCGCACCGGATTGACCGAACCTTCGACGTGAATGATATTTTCGTCTTCAAAACAGCGGACGACCTGAATGACGGCATCGGTTTCGCGAATCGTCGCGAGGAATTGATTGCCCAAACCCTCGCCTTTCGACGCGCCGCGCACAAGTCCCGCAATATCAACGAACTCCACGGTCGCGGGAACAACCTTTTGAGCTTTGTTCAATTTTTCCAAAACAGGCAGACGTTCGTCCGGCACGGCGACGATGCCGACATTCGGTTCGATCGTCGCAAACGGATAATTTGCCGCGAGCGCCGATTCCTGCGCCGTTAAGGCATTAAATAGTGTAGATTTTCCGACGTTGGGCAAACCAACGATTCCAGCTTGTAACATATAGATTTCAAATTTCAGATTTCAAATTTCAAATTGGTTATTCTACTCTTTTAGTTCGATTTTGAGAAATCAGTATTTTTGAGTCAGCAGATTTAATAGTCCGTAAAATAAGTTTTTTAACATAAACGCCGAAGAGCGCAGGGAGCGCAGAGTTTTTTATTAATACTTGAATTTACGGAATCATTGTTAAATATCTCCTCTGCGTTCTTCGGCGCTCTCTGCGTTAAAAAATATCAGAAAACTTAATTTACAAAGTATTTACATCTTCGCCTTTTTTCCCGAAGCCTGTAAAAATCTGAATCTGTTCGCCAATATCAACGATCGTTTTAAGACCGACAAACGGCAGAACAAACCATTTATCAACAAAAAGCGCGGCGAAAATGCCGATAAAAACGCAGAGGAAAAGCAGAAAAACTCTACTTTCTCGCCCAATACATCGCGATATTTTTTAATCTGAAAAGATTCGCGTCGTTGATCCATGGAATTTCGCGGCGCGCTTCGATAATAATATCGGTTTCGGTAATTTCACCGTCCAATTCCCGTTCGGCGAGCTTGCAGATAAACGATTCGGTTTCACCCGCAATTTTATCGAGTTGCGCAATTTCCGACGGTTCAATCGCGGGGAATTTTCGAAGCAGTCTTTCATCGATCGGCTGGCGGAAATTTTCGCCCCATTCGGTTTTTATTTCCAAAGCGACATTGAGCAGCTCGGCAGAAAATCCGTTTTCGTCTTTAGTTTCGCGTGTTTGCAATGGTTTGTGCAAATAATCTTGGGCGCGAAAACCGACATCGTTGATGTAAAACGCTTCACCCTTTTCAGACGGCGGATTAGCGGCGAGAAATGGATATTTTTCCTTAAAATATTCGGGAAAAAATTTGATAAATCTGAGCCGAATAAATTTTCTTTCGGGCAAATCAATCTCCGCGTCATAAAATCCGGGCGCAATGTGTCCGATGTGCAAACAATATGCGCTACCTTCAAGGTTTTTTTCAAGCCGTGGATTTTCGTATCGGTCAAGCTCAACATTTTTCAAATGGTTTGTGAGAATTACAGTTTGAATTTCGGGAAAATCCGGCGGCAACGGAACAACGATCTTTTGATAATGAAGCGTTTGCTCAACCCGCCCGCCGCAGATATTGAGAGCATTTACACTTTCGTCAAAAGAGTTATCCGCACGGCTCAAAAGACGCATTGAAGTTATTTTCACGGGACAGTTTCCGGGCGGAACATTTTCGGCAAATTCGGGACATTCAAGAACGCTCGTCTGATGAATAAATCCGGCAACGCCGTCGCCGCGGTCAGGCAGATAATAGCCGACATTATCGGCTTCGGTAACGGTCGCGTCCGCCAGTTCAAACAATGTTCCTTGATCGAAAAAGGAATTTTGTTTGAGAAAAAACAATCTATATTTCGGGTTAATTGACATATCACGGAAAATTTCAGCATTTTATTATCGCCCAGATCAAACATAACTGAAAAGACGTCTAAAAACACCACCCTTTTAGGTAGAAAATTACGGGAAAAGAAAGAAAGTTACGGCTCGCCATAAAAAATACGGTCGTTTCGCGCATCTTCCGCCCGATTTGATTTGAACAACGCCGAAGTTTTGCTATAAATGATTGAATGATTACCTTGCTGATAATTTTGCTGATAACCTGCGGCGGAACCGCGCTGACGTATCTTTATGAAAAGGAAGATTCGCTACTTGTGCGCCTCGCGGCGGGAAATGTGACGGGCGCGGCAATCTTTGGCAGCGTCGGATTTCTACTCGCCTGCTTTTTCGGACTTTCGGCCGCAACTGTTTTAATCGCGCTCGTTATCACGCTTTTGCCGGTTGCGCTGCTCGCGAAAAAAGATGTTCAGCGGCAATTCAAAGCAAATTTAAACAAAGCGCGCGGCAAGCTCGACGGCGCAAATTTGAAAAAGGTCTTCAAATTTGCATATTATCTGGTCATCTTTTTCGTGCTTTGGTTTTTCTTTGAACGCGCAATGATCGAAACCACGGAAGGAATTTTGACGGGCGGCTCGCAGAATCTTGGCGATTTGCCGTTTCACCTGAGCGCGATCTTTTCCTTTACCGAGGGTAACAATTTTCCGCCTGCTAATCCGTCGTTTGCAAATGCGAAATTTACATATCCTTTTCTTGCGGATTTTGTGACGGCGTGTTTTGTCAAAATCGGTGCCGGCGTACGCGAAGCGATGCTCGTGCAGAATGTTTTTCTAGGATTTTCGCTCGTCGTACTACTCGAAAAATTTACGTTCAAATTGACCAACAACCGGCTCGCGGGAAAGATCGCGCCCTTGCTTTTGCTTTTCAGCGGCGGACTCGGCTTTATATGGTTTTTCAAGGATTACTGGAACGGAACGCAATCGTTTTTCGCGTTTTTTACACATCTGCCGAACGATTACACGATCGGCGAAATCGCTTCGACCAAAAACACCGCGAACCCGGAAAATTTCCGCTGGGGAAATTCTTTGGTTGTGCTTTTTCTGACGCAGCGAAGTTTGCTCTTCGGAATGCCGCTGATGCTGATCGCACTGACAAAGATCTGGGAAATCTTTTCCGACACGGAGACACGGAGACACTCAGACGCGGAGAAAGAAATCGCCGCGTCTCCGCGTCCCTTTGTCCCCGCGTCTTTCCTGGTGGGAATTCTCGCCGGTACGCTCCCGCTGATTCACGTCCACAGCCTTGCCGCGCTGTTTGTCGTTTGTGCGATTTTGTTTTTCTTTAGTTTTGATAAATGGAAAGAATGGATCGCGTTCGGTGTAGGCGTTTCGATCATCGCCGTGCCCGAACTTCTCTGGTCACTCACGGGCAGCGCAACCAATTTAAGCAAGTTTATCGAAATCCATTTCGGTTGGGACGCGGGCAAGCAAAATATTGTGATGTTTTGGGCAAAAAATATCGGTCTGTTCGCGCCGCTGTTGGTGATCGGTTTGTTTTTAATCTACTTTGGGCAAAGACGCGGAGACGCAGAGACACGGCGACACGCCGAAGAAATCCCCGCGTCGCCGCGTCTCAATGTCGCATTGTTGCTCTTTTATCTGCCGTTCGCGTTTCTATTTCTTGTCTCAAACACATTAAAGCTCGCGCCTTGGGAATGGGACAATATCAAGGTTTTGATCTATTGGTTTGTCGGTTCACTGCCGTTTGTGGCGTTCGTTTTAGCGTGGGCGTGGGAAAAAACAGCCGTTTTTAAATTGCTTGCCGCCGCGTGTTTGGTTGTATTAACGCTTTCGGGCGCACTTGATGTTTGGCGGACGATTTCGGGGCAGATCAACTATCAGGTTTTTAGTAAAGATGCGGTCACGGTTGCCGAACTGATCAAAGAAAGAACCGCGCCAAACGCGCTGTTCTTAAACGCGCCGACGTATAATTCGGCGGTTGTCCTTTCGGGAAGACGTTCGCTGATGCGTTACAGCGGACATCTTTCATCTTACGGAATTGATTACGAACCGCGCGAATCGGAAGTCAAAAGAATTTATGAAGGAACGGCTCTGGCTGATAAACTTTTGCAGAAAAATAATATCGAATATGTCATAATTTCACCTGAAGAAACGGGCAATCTAACCGTTAAAGAGGAATTTTTCTACAAATTCCAGATTATCGCGGAAGTCGGGCAGTATAAAGTATTTAAGGTAAAATAACTGTTCAGAGTCCCGGGGGGGGGGGGGGGCTGAAAACAGGGGCGCGGTTTGGCCGGCAAGGGGGGGGCGAAAAAAAAAAAAAATAAAAAAAAAAAAAAAAAAAAAAAAAAAAAAAA
>JANPDZ010000018.1:0-4250 GCA_031431735.1 Acidobacteriota bacterium
CTGACGGATTACTTTTATTGGCTTTGTAAATTTCAGTAAAATTGTATCTGTTTAGGTCTTTGGATTTTGGTCTTTGGTTTTTGGTTTTATTAGATGGAAACTCGTGATATTCAAGACTCACCAAAATAAGCGGTCGTGGCGAGAAATTCAAGGTCAATCAGCAATTTCATTCAAAAAACCAAAAACCAAAAACCAAAGACCAAAGACCTAAACAATTACCCTAAAATGGTATTGAAAACTCGTTAAAGGGTATCGTTTAGTCCTTAAAGGGTATTGAAAACTCGTTAAGAGGTACCGTTTAGTCCTTAATAGGTATTGAAAACTCGTTAAAGGGTACCGTTTAGTCCTTAATAGGTATTGAAAACTCGTTAAAGGGTACCGTTTAGTCCTTAATGGGTATTGAAAACTCGTTAAAGGGTATCGTTTAGTCCTTAAAGGGTATTGAAAACTCGTTAACAGGTTTCTCTTGAATGGGATTGTTTTTTTGAATTGAATACGTTTTGACAGGCGCAGGCGCAGAGCACAGTTGTAATGCCTCAGTAAAAAATTAGGAATTCATATTTTGACAAAAGCGGGCGTAAAACAACTTTTCCAGACCTCAAATTTACTGTTCATTGATTGATAACCTTTTATCTTTTCTCAAATTAAAGTTGAAAAAGACCCGCCAAAACCAATGACAGGTTTGGAAAGGTTGCTCTCTCGCCCGCTCTTTTAGCATAGATCTTTTCTGTAACTTTTTACTGACGCATTACGCACAGTTAAGTTAACCTGAGTCTTAAGTTGAAAATCAGAAAGAAAATAGGACGCGGATGAACGCGGATACGGACGGATTTGCGCGGATTTAATCAAAATATTTTTTTATTCGTCGAAAACTACCTAAAATGATCCGCGCAAATCCGCATAATCCGCGCAAATCGGCGTCCCATTTCTTTTTTGATTGTAACTGTTTAAGTCTGGCAAGTGGCAAAAGGTTTTCCTTGGATAATTGAAACTATACTTTGCACGGTCATAAATTGTGATTTTTGTAATTCTCTCTCGCTCTCTGCGAACTTTGCGCCTGCGGGGTGAGGACAATAGGTTCGCGCCGCAGGACGCTAAGAACGCAAAGATCTTTTTTCAAATGCACAATTTATAACCGTTTTGAGTATGATTCGTAAATGTTTAGGTCTTTGGTTTCTGGTTTTTGAATAAAATTACACATAAAAACCCATATTTTACTATTCCAATAAATGAAAAAGGCAACTCATTTGAGCTGCCTTTTTCATTTTAAAGTTAGTTTCAATCTAATCAGACTGCACTGATGTCTGTTCGATTTCCGTTTATGAAAACCGCCGATTCCGGCTTTATAGGGCGATTATTGTTATTGCGGTTATCATTATTGTTATCCTTCGGTTTATCCTTGTCCGGAGCAACGATTTGGGGCGGATCTTTTGGCGGACGATTTTTTTTATCGTCATCCTGTTTTTGCGCCATCGCCGTCATCGAAAGACCGATCACGACAATTGTCATAAATAATATTTGTTTCAAAACTTTCATCACGCTCAAATACCTCTTTCCTTTCAACTTTCGGGGGCATTTCGGGGAAAGATGCCGTCTCTGCTATTGCAAACATAGTGCCACAACAGGTTTTAGACGCAAATATCAGCAATTTTGTCTAAATTCGTTTGCAAAACCTTCCCTTTTCCGTAACTTTTATACGAAATCGTGAAGAGAACGCGCATTTTTTTTGTTTCAAAATCAATAAACCCGCATATCCGAATCAGACTGTAAAGTAATTTTTGTCGGCAAATCTGGCTTTTCGGTAAATCTCTTGCGCAGTTTTTTCTCTTTCCTCAACAGCAAGGGCAGAGTCCAATTTGCGATCTTCATACTTCGTAATGCAGCAATCGGATCAACCAGATGCGTCGTTGGAAGTTTCGCGCCTGATTCTTTCATCACCAGCCCGATCGGCATCTTCATTTCGTCCTGCATTTTCATCATTTTTGCTAAAAGCGCGGCCGCCGGCGTGATCAAAGGTCCGACACCGTAACGCACTTGTTGTGTGCCGAACACGTAGAGATTTTTGTAATCGGGCAAAACCGATCCGGCGTAAAGTTGTGCGATATTGCCGTTTTTAACCGGCACTAAGCCTTCGGGCAAAAACGGAAAACTGACAAAATAGCCGGTCGCGCAAACGATCGTGTCAACTTCGATCTGCGAACCGTCAACAAAATAAACGGTTTTGCGGTCGAACTTTTTAATGTCTTGGTGCGGCGCAATGCGTCCGTGTTTGAGATAGTGCAAAACCTCGCTGGTGACGGTCGGATGATGCTCGAAAAGTTTGTGGTCGGGTTTCGGCAATCCGTAATCTTCGTATTTACCGATCACGACCTTGAGCATTAATTTTAAGATGAATCTCTGCAAGAAGATCGGCAGATATAACGCCCACGATTCCGCACTCGGCTGACCGAACAGCGTTTTCGGCAAAAACCAATAGCCACGCCGCAAACTCAGATGCGCTTCCGTGCCGACCCGCGCCGCTTCCGAAACGACATCGCACGCCGAATTTCCGCCGCCGATCACCAAAACTCTTTTACCCGCAAGCTGTTCGGTCTTTTTATAATCTTTAGAATGCAGCCATTCGCCCGAAAATTTGCCTGCGTATTCGGGAAAACGCTTGTCCCAATGATGTCCGTTGCAAACGATCACGCCTTGGTAACTCCGCTTTTCATTTTGAGTGTCATCGTTTTGAGTCCCGCCTTCAGACGGCTTTTCTGTCTTTAACACACCGGACTCAGAACTTAATTCAACTTCCCAACTCTCATCTTCAAGCGGACGACACATCAAAACTTTTGTATTGAATTCGATATTTTCCCGAAGCCCGAAAGTGTCGGCATAAAGCGCGTAATAATCGCCCATCTGTTTCCGACTCGGAAAATCGGGATAACCGGAAGGCATCGGGTAATCGGCATATTCGGTCGTTTTGCGCGACGAAATAATATGCGCCGATTCGTAAACGCCGTGATACCAATTACCGCCAACCTCATCGTCAGCCTCGGCTTGCGTGTAGGAAATTCCCGCTTCCCTTAAAGCCTTTGCCACGCCAAGCCCGCACGGTCCCGCGCCGATGACCAAAAATTTATCCGAATAATCTTTCATAACTTCTTTCAACCACAAATTTATGACAGTATTATAACTTAAAAGGTTTGAAAACCAAGTAAAAATTATGAACGATAAACTACAACCGATTCTCGTGATAATTGCGACCATCGGAATGATCATTTTCAACTACTTTGCGGCGACCGGATTCGCGGGCGGCGTGGCGACAAACGTCCCTTCCGACAAATATCCGACGCACATCACGCCTTCGGGCTACGCCTTTGCGATCTGGAGTCTGATCTATCTCGGCTGTCTCGCCTTTTCAATCTATCAGGCTTTGCCGTCGCAAATCGCAGCGTTTCGCCCGATTCGAAGAATATATATTGTCAGTTGCGTCGCCAATTGCGCGTGGCTTTATTTTTGGAGTCAGGAAATGATCGTCGTTTGTCTGGGTGTGATCTTGATTCTGCTTGGAACACTCGCAATTATCAATATCAAACTGCAAAAAACAGAATCATACAGCGAATATTGGCTCGTCAAATTCCCTTTCGGCATCTATTTCGGCTGGGTGACGGCGGCGACGATTCTCAACGCGACCATCGCGCTCGTTTATCTTGGTGTCAAAGTTTCAGATTCGACCGCTAATTTATTGGGCGCAGGATTGATTTTAATCGCGGCTGTTTTGGGCGTGATAATTCGGATCAAATTAACGAACTATTTCTATCCGCTGGCGATTGCCTGGGCGTTAACAGCAATCGCCGTCAAACAAAGCGGACACACTCCGATCGTCGCGTCGGCGGCATTCGCCGTAATTGCCTGTTTAATCGCCGCAATCAGTTTTGTCATGAATATGCCTTCAAGTCAGAACACCGAGCGGTAGCCCGAAGGCTTGTTAATTTTGGATTTTAGATTTTGGATTTTGGATTCAAATCTGATTTACCAAATTTGAAAACTGAAATTTCAAATTTTATGAATAACGGAAAAATCTGCGTCTCGGTCTGCGCCACCACAGCCGACGAACTCATCGAACAAATCAAACGCGCCGAAGATCTGGCGGATGTCGTGGAGATTCGTTTTGATTGTTTGGACGGGAAACAGTTTTTGAAAACCTTTGCATTTCTTAGCTCAAAAAAAATTTTACTTTTAACTTTCCGACCAAAAGAACAAGGCGG
>JANPDZ010000019.1:0-4073 GCA_031431735.1 Acidobacteriota bacterium
CATCAAGATGCCCGAATCGGCGCGGCAAGCTACGATTTGGTTTCGCTTTTATTAGATCGTGTAACGATTCTACCAACGCCCGAATGGCTTGCCGAAAAACGTCGATATTTTCTTGCCGAACGCGAAAAACTCGGGCTTGAAAAAATCTCTGACGCGGATTTCACCTACGAATTTCGCTTACAAACGATCCAGCGTTGTCTGAAAGCCATCGGCACTTTTTCATATCAATCGGTCAATCGCGGAAAGACTTATTTCATTCCGTTTATCAAACCGATGTTTGAAATAGTCCTTCGTGCGGCTGAAAATCTAAACAGATTTCCGAATCTGCAAAGAATCGTGAACGATCAAATTTCAAACTCTTAGATAATCGCCCCGCCAATTTTTGATTGCGAGCTTGATATCCTTTGAAGTAGCAAACTCGCCGTTAATTGCTTTTTGGACGAGTTCGGGCAATTCTTCATCGGGTGCAAAACGCAATGCAATTTTACTTCCCGTCGGCAATTGTTCGGCTTGAATTGCCAGATCAGCCGACAAAACTCGTTGATAGCGAAGTGATTCTTCCAACCGGATGACGCGGTCTTGCGCGCGCAAAGCCTGCACCCGCGCCGCGACATTCATCGCGATAAAGGCGACCGCCAATAATATCATTTCACCTCTGTCCCAACTCGGTTCAAGATAAAGTTTGACGGATTGCCAAATCAGATTGAAAAACAAAACGGGAAATAAAATGAAATGAACGAGCGGAAAAAACCGCACGTGGTTTTGATAATTTTGTGTTTCTGCCATAATTTTATAGTCTGGTCGCCGAAAACTTTTCAGCCGTTTTGCTTGTAAAATCCTCGCCCGGATTAACGAAAAGATTTTGCTCAAAAAGATATTGTTTGTCGTAAAGTTGTTTGTAGCGTCCGTCCATGACAATCAATTCGTCGTGTGTTCCGCGTTCGAGAATTTCACCGGCTTCGACCACCAAGATCTGGTCAGCCGAGCGAATTGTCGAAAGTCGGTGGGCAATAACGAACGTCGTTCTGCCTTGCCGCAGACGGTTTAAGCCTTCCTGAATCAACGCTTCACTTTCTGAATCGAGCGAACTTGTCGCTTCATCTAAAATTAAAATTCGCGGATTGGCGAGCAGTGCGCGGGCAATCGCGATTCTTTGTTTTTGTCCGCCGGAAAGTTTAACACCGCGTTCGCCGACCACAGTATCGTATTTATCGGGAAATTTTTCGATAAATTCATCGGCATTCGCAACGCGGCAAACCT
The DNA here is from genome assembly GCA_031431735.1 of Acidobacteriota bacterium. GTDB lineage: Bacteria > Acidobacteriota > Blastocatellia > Pyrinomonadales > Pyrinomonadaceae > JAFDVJ01. The sequence goes on from JANPDZ010000019.1 coordinate 1,261, forward strand.
CTTTGATTTCGTCGAAATCGGCGTGCGGATTGGCAAATCGAATATTGCTTAGAATCGTGCCGTCGAATAGAAAATTATCTTGTAAAACAACCCCCAGATGCCGTCTGTAATCCTGCAATTTAACGTTTTGCAAATCTCTGCCGTCAATCGAGATTTTACCTTTTGTCGGTTGAATAAAATTCAAGATCAAACTCAAGATCGTTGATTTTCCCGAACCACTCGACCCAACCAAAGCGGTCGTTGTTCCGGCATCCGAATTAAACGAAACACCTTTCAAAACCGGAACATCCTTGTCATATTCAAAATAGATGTTTTCAAAAACTATCGTCCCGTCAACTTTCGGCAAAGATTGTTTTGATTTGTCTTCGTCGGTTTCGGTTTTCATCCCGAAAACCTCCGAAATTCTATCCAAACCGGCAAAAGCCTCAGTGATCTGAGTACCGATATTGGCAAGATCAACAACCGGCATCACCATAAAGATTGTAAATGCGATATACATTGCAAAATCGCCCGAAGACATTCCGTTGGCAGGGTTTTGGATGTTTGCGATAACCGCATTTCCACCGAAATAGATCATCACGACAGCGATCGCGCCGATAATTACGGAAGCAAACGCGCCGGTCGCCGAAACGCCGGTCAACGTACTGGCGATATTACGAAAAAGTCGGTGTGCGCCACGGGCGAACGACAGTTCTTCGCGCTTTTCGGCGGTGTAGGCTTTAACAATCCGAATTCCGCCCAAACCCTCGTTAAGTCGTCCGGTAACCTGCGCTTCGATCTCGCCGCGGTCGCGGAAAAGAGGACGAAGCTGTTTGAAGGCATAACTTAACACAAACCCGAAAACCGCCAAAACCGCTAAAGTTATCAAGGTGATCTGCCAGTTCAAATAGAATAAAAACACCATCGAAACAACTGCCGAAAGTATTCCGCCGAGGATTTGCCCGAGTCCTGTGCCGACAAGATTGCGAATACCTTCGGCATCGCGCATGATCCGCGAAATAAGTTGTCCGGTCTGCGTTGAATCAAAATACGAAGTCGGCAGTCGTTCGATGTGTGCTTGTATTCGTTTCCGCATTTCGGTAATTGCCCGCTGTGCCGCCACGCCTAACACTTGTGAAAGCGCAAACGATGTAATTGCGCTAATTATCGTTGAAATGCCAACAGCGAACGCAACCCATTTAAGCAAATCATATTGCCCTTGCCCAAATACATTGTCAACCAAATATTTGGTCGAATACGGCAAAACAAATCCTGCGGCACGGCTGACGAGCATCAAACCTAAACCGATAGTCAGCCGCCAGCGATAATTCCAGATCAGAACTTTTGCTTCAACCCAAGCGCGTGAGTAATCAATTTTTTTCTTCTTTTTTTCTTCAGCCATTTTGGTTAGTCTGATATTTGCCACCCGCAAAGTCAAATTAAAGCAAGTTTGTTTTGTTTCAAAGAAACTTTTCAATTAAAATTTTATGGAGGTTAAATCAATGATTATCGAAGCCAATGCAAAATACGTTAAAGACCCGGATTTCTCGGACAAAATCAATAAGGCTTTGGAGCTATTAAAATCAAAAGCATCCACGGCATACGGCATTGTTACCGTCTATGTCCTAAAAATCCGCGCCGGTGAAAAATCGGGAATGATCGTTCAGACTAAAATATACGACATCGCCAAACCGACATTTGATGCTTCGCTGACTTGGCTGGCAAGCACGATTGCTCACGATTCGCTTCATTCAAAACAGTATGCCAACAAAGAACCTTATACGGGTGCGGAGTCAGAAGCAAAATGCAATCAGCATCAACTCGAAGTATTGAGAAAAATCGGCGCGCCGCAATCCGAATGCGCTTATTTATTGGGCATTATAAAAAAAGGCGATCATTCGGATTTAGACGGCGACGGCAAATATACAGAAAAAGATTATCAAAAAAGGAAATGGTAGATGAACCAAACATACCTCAACGAATTAAAAAATCACATCGGCGTAGAAGTGACGCTTAAAGGCTGGCTTGACAACTCGCGTTCGAGCGGCAGAAGTCTGTTTCTATGTGATAAAATTCGGTCAGAGGAGTAAAAGTAGAAATGAATATTTCAATAATAGATTTACTTGAACCCATCGCGCACAGACAAAACAGAATGTGTGTCAAAGGAACGGCAACAACCGTCCATCGCATTGCGCGTTGGTGGCGAATTGGAATGACAGCCGATGAAATCGCCGCCGAATACGAGCATTTAAGCCTTGCCGGAGTTCACGCGGCTTTGGCATTTTATTTTGCGAACCGCGAGCAAATTGATGCGGAAATTGAAGCCGATATTGCAGAGGAAAGAAAAATCGTCAATGAACATTCACGGCACAAAAGATTGCCTGAAAAGGAAGCGGCTTAATGTGGATAAAATTGTATTTGGACGAGGATGCTCAACGCACAAGTCTGGATCAATCGTTAAGCCAGCACGGAGTTGACGTTTTAACGACCTCCGATGCCGGACAGATTTCAAAACCCGACCAATCCCAACTTGCTTTCGCCGCTTCGATTGGAAGAACAATTTACACCTATAATGTCGGCGATTTTACGGCTTTACATTCCGAATATCTGGCGCAAGAAAAAAACCATTCGGGAATAATCATCGGCGAACAAGGACGTTTTGGCATCGGCGAACAAATGCGGCGTTTGTTACGAATTGTCGAGGCAAAATCTGCTGAAGAAATGCAAAATCATATTGAATTTTTGAGTAATTGGAAATAATGAATCAAACATATATCAACGAATTAAAAAATCATATCGGCGAAGAAGTCACGCTGAAAGGCTGGCTTTACAAC
>JANPDZ010000020.1:0-5040 GCA_031431735.1 Acidobacteriota bacterium
CCGTGTTCCCGTCGCGCTTGCGCCTCGCGGGAACACGCCGCAAGCGTGGACTCTGAACGAAGACAGAAATACCAGATAATTAAAAAATTGCTCTACTTACTTACAGCGTTTTTTAAATTTTCTAGGTTTTTGAGTTCACTCTAGCGGATTTTTGTTTTCGTTCAGAGTCCACGCTTTAGCGTGAAACCGCCAGCGAAGCGCGGCGGTTTCTTCAAACTAAAGTTTGGACTCTGAACGAAGCAAAATACTTGATTACTTATGCTCACCTGCGTAAGTTATTTTTTTCACGTTCCTATGTTAATGTTTTGGCGAGAAATTCATCGCCAATCTGCCATTTATTTCAAAAACCAAAAGCCGAAGACCAAAGACCTCAACAATTACAAAAAAAACAAGCAGAACAAGATCTCTCTCATTCTGCTTGTTTCAAAAACTAAGTTTTGTTTTTACAAGTTCTTAGTTGTTAATCGGAAGTGAAGCAAGGACGGCTCCGGCTCCGGCTCGACCGCGAAGAACACCGGATTCATCAACAAAAAACGAACGTGTTCCGGTTCCTGTCAGAGCGGAATAATTGGTCGCTTCAGCCGTGCAGGTGAAAGTTGACGGAGGACCGGCAGCCGTTGCATAGGTATAAAAATAACCACTCTTAGCATTGGCGGATGACGCGGCACTCGAGAAAACAGTGTCAATTAACCCGACTGCGCTTAATGCCGGCAAGCTACCGGCAAATGTCACGCCGCCGCCGGTTGTTGATTGAAAAGTAACATTCGCACCGTGTAATGTGCGAAGCGCCGAAATGGCAGAACCTTCGTTAGCCGAACGACGAGCGGCAAGCAAGTTCGGGATAGCGATGGCAGCGATGATGCCGATGATAACGACAACGATTAAAAGTTCGATAAGCGAGAAACCTTTTTGATTTTTCATTTTGATTTACAATCTCCTGTGAATTTATTTTTGTTTTAGTCTTTAATTTCTACCTTTTCAGGTTACGGCAGACTTAATAACAAACATCGTGCCAAAGATTTTTTAGTTCGCCAAAAAATTAATAAAGCCCTGTATTTACAAGGCTTTGAGCGAATGTGATATTTTGATGCAGATGATTTCGGAAGACTACAGAATTCGGTAGATAACGGTTTTTGGTAATTTAATGATGACAAAAAATGTCAACTTTGCAAGTTCCAAAAACCTCAAACCGGAATATTAATCCCGGCGCATTTGTGCCGAAAGCGTGCGGATACTGTGTTTGTCGAGCAGATGCCGCAGCGACCGAACAGGCATCTGCAAAAGGTCGGCGGCTTTTGTCTGGTTTCCGCCCGAGCGTTTGAGGGCTTCGACAACGTATGTCTTTTCGAGATTGTCGAGATGCGTCGTCATATTTATTCCTTTGTCGGGGAAATCGAATTCGTTTTGAATCCGCGTCGGATTGTAATTGGTAATATGATCGGGCAGGCGTTCGGGTTGAATTTCGTCAGTGCGTTCGAGCGCGACGGCGCGTTCGATGGTGTGTTCGAGTTCGCGGACATTGCCGTGCCACGCGTAATTTTCCAAAAACTGCGAGGCTTTTGGCGTGATCGAAACATTTCGACCCGTCTGGTCGCAGAATTTTTTGATGAAATGCGTTACTAATTCGGCAATATCTTCTTTGCGCTCACGAAGCGGCGGCAGGTGAATCGGAATAACCGAGATCCGATAAAATAGATCCTCGCGGAAAGTTCCTTCGTCCGACATTTTCTTTAAGTCGCGATTGGTTGCGGCAATCACCCGCGCATCAACCAAAAATTCCTCGTGCGCTCCGACCGGGCGAACCTTTCGTTCCTGGAGGACGCGCAGAAGTTTGACCTGCATCGAAGGCGACATTTCGCCGATCTCGTCAAGAAAGATTGTGCCGCGATGCGCCGCTTCAAATAAACCTTTCCGATTGGAATTTGCGCCCGTGAACGATCCCTTGACATAGCCGAAAAGTTCGGATTCGAGCAAGGTTTCGGTGAACGCGCCGCAGTTGATCGAGATGAAAGGTTTTTCGGCGCGCGGTGAAAGATCGTGAATCGCCCGTGCGACCAATTCTTTACCTGTGCCGGATTCGCCCGTCACCAAAACGGTTGACTGAACTTCAGCGACAGTTTCGATCATCTGATAAACCGCCTGCATTTTGTCGGAATGACCGATGATGTTTTTGATACTGCCGCGTTCGCGCTGGGCGCGTTTGAATGCCTTGTTTTCGACGATCAGTTCCTGTTTTTCCAAAGCCTTTTTGACGATCAGCTTTAATTCTTCGACATCGAACGGCTTTTGAATAAAATCGTCCGCGCCGAGCTTAAAGGCTTCGCGTGCCGTATCAACGGTCGCAAATGCGGTCATCAGAACGAAACCGATGTCGGGCATATCTAATTCGCGCACGGCATTAAGCAGTTCGATGCCGTCCATATCAGGCATCTTGACATCTGAAATGATGACTTCGGCACGTTCTTCCTGAAGCATCAAAAGTGCCTCGCGCCCATTCATCGCGGTTCTGATATTATGTCCGTCGCCTTCAAAAACTAGGGTTAAAAGCTGTCTGTAACTTTGTTCGTCATCAACTATTAATAAATTTGACATTGGAAAAATCGGTTTTTGTTTGAAAATAAAGCTGGGTTTGGAAACGATTGGTCGGCGAAAAATCTCCGCCGATACTATTTTGACAGATAAGTGGTGCTTTATTCAAGGGAAAAGATTTGAAGTAAGCAGCGGCAGTAAGAAGTAAGAAGTAGGCAGTCGGCAGTTGGCATCGGCAGTCGGCAGTCGGCAGTTGGCAGTCGGCAGTAAGAAGTAGGCAGTCGGCAGTAGCAGTTGGCAGGAAAATAGCAGATGTTTAAGTTTAAACCGCCAACTGCCAACTGCCAACTGCCAACCGCCAACTGCCAACTGCCAACCGCCAACCGCCAACCGCTATTCCTTGACTCTTAAAAAACTCTCAAGCCGCGATGATTTGAATTCATTCTCGCCGATTACTTCGTCAAAATTTGCCGGCTTATCAACTTCGGTCGGGAATTCGATAGTAATTGTCGTACCTTCGTTTTCGCGGCTGCGGACATTTATCGTGCCGTTATGGTCGCGGATGATCTGGTAAACGATTGAAAGTCCGAGACCGGTGCCGCCGGTGGTCGAATCGGAAAACGGTTCAAAAAGCCGTTCAACCTGTTCGGGCGACATTCCGCAGCCTGAATCCGTAAAACGGATGCGGATCCGATTGAACGCAATTTTCTCGGTTTCGACCAGCAAAGTTCCGCCGTCAGGCATCGCCAACAAAGCATTTCGCGCCAGATTCCAAAATATTTGTTTGAGCTGGGTCGGATCGGCGGCAAGCAAAACCGGTTGGCGGGGCACGACGGTTTCGAGTTTGTGATGTTCTTTCACATCAGGACTGTGTTTGAGCAGCGTGATCGTGTCGCCGATCGCTTCGCGCACGTCAATTTCCGAAAAATTGCTGACTCGCGGACGCGCATATGTCAGAAAATTGGTGATTATCTTATTCAAACGGTCTGATTCGCGCAGCGTTATTTCCATCAAACTGGCTTGCGAAGTTCCGGGCAGCGTTTGCGATTCCAAAACCTGGATCGCGCCGCGCATCGCGCCGAGCGGATTACGAATTTCGTGAGCTAAACCGGCGGCGACGCGTCCGACCGCCGCCAGACGGTCTTTGCGGCGGACGTTTTCTTCCATCGTACGGATCTCAGTCAGATCCTGAAAGGTAATGATCAAACCCGTCGTGTCGCCTTCCTGGCTGAAAAGCGGCGAAATTCCATAGCCGACGCGCACGCCAAAGCCTTCGGGTGTCATTAGATCGGACTCAAAACGCGGCGGTTGTTCACCGCTTTCGGTAGTTTCAAGCGCGAGCCGCATCGGATTTTCGATATTGCCGAAAATCGCGGAAATTGATTTACCGAGCATTTCTTCAGATCTGTAGCCGGTGATTTCAGCCGCAGCCGCATTAAATGTATAAATATTCCCCTCTAAATCAGTTGTGATCAAACCGGAGCGGATTGATTCAATGATCCGCTCGTGCAAAACGCGCAGACTGGCAAGTGTTTTCGCCGTTTGTTTTAATTCTTCGCCTGACGCATGACGGTCGGAAAGCCGCGCCGCGAGCAATCCGACGACCAGAAAAGCTGCCGTATTAAAGCCGATGATCTGCACGATCTTTCCCATCGAAGGCGTTTCTTCAGCAACCGAATGAAGTATTTTCGTGGCGACCAGCATTGAAAGAGAGACAAACAAAAACACACAAGCAGAAGCAGTCAGGATCGTTTCACGCGCTGACAAAAACAAGCTTGCAATGCTGATCAGCAATATATAAAGCGTAATATACGGCGAAGTCAGATCGCCAGTGCGCCAAATCAGCCAGGTGATCAAAAGCAGATCAAAGAAGAACTGGACGCGCACTTGCAGGGTGTAGTTTTGGGACAATCGGAGAATAAAGAAATATGCAATGGTCAGCCCGACACAGATCAAAAAGACAATAAACAGCCCGCGCGGAAAATCGTCGTACGAGAGTTTCAATCGTCCACTGCTCCAAATCCAAGTGACAACCAAGAGCAAAAAGATGACCAGCAATCTTCCGATGATCAGGCTTTGGATCTTTTGCGTTAATTTTGAATCGGCTGGCGATTCGATCGCGTCTATGCTGTACATATTAAAAATGAAATTTGTTGATTCGGCGGCGGCGGCATTGATAAAATAACATTAGCAGTCGGAAATTTCCAGTAAAGCGATTAAGGTTAAGATTTCCGGCTGCATTGGTTTTGGGTTTGTGAATGAAATAAGCAGGGATGAATAAGTTTCGTGACATAATGCAGAAGCCCGCACGGAGTAAGGGCGAATTACACACTTACGAGCGTAGCGTGTTTCCGCAAAGTCATTATGTCGCAAAATATATGCTGACCTGCTTAGCAGCTGAATAGGTCTTTGGTTTTTGGTCTTTGGTGTTTGAAAGAGATAGCAGATTGGCAATGAAGTTCTCACTAAATCACTGACCAAAACCAACAAAAACAAGACCTATTCATTAGA
>JANPDZ010000021.1:0-2467 GCA_031431735.1 Acidobacteriota bacterium
AGACAGCGCGCGCAAAACTCTAAAAAATCTAACTAAAACTTGAGGTAAATCTTTATGCGGCAGATACTTTTCCTCGTGGTCGTGGTGTTCTTTGTGTGTCTTTTTTCGGCAAATGCGCAAACGGTTGACGAATCGGAATCAAGCATTTTATTTAATGAAACGGCGGCTGATATTTTATTGGCGGTCGAAAATCCGAAGCAAACTTTCGACGGCAAGATCGAACTCGAACTGCTCGACGCAAACAATATTGTTCGCGCCAAAGCGATGCAAAACGCAAAAATCGAGAACGGCAAAAAAGATTATAAAATGACGATGCCGCTCGGCGATCTGATAAAAAAAAGCGAGGATGAAATCGCCTGGTTTCGCCTGCGCTATCGAATCGGCGAGGCAAACGGCATTATTTCGCTTTCGCAGATCATCCGCGACATTTTTGAACTTCGTGTCATCGCTTCCAACAATTTGCTTTCGGGAATGACCTATCGAAGCCGCGTCAGAGCGTTAAATCCTTTCACAAATAAATCGGTTGAAGGCGTGAAAGTCAACGCAGAATTAGAGTTGGAACTCAAAAGCGTTGATGACCAAAAACTAAAGCTGATGGCGACGGGCGAAACCGACGGCGACGGTTTCGCGGTTTTGGATTTTCAAATACCGATCGAAGCCATTTTTGACGGCGAAGGCGAGATCAAAGTAACGGGCAAGAAAAACGGCATTGTCCGCGAAGCAACCGATAATTTACAGACTTTGAGCGACGATTTTAACTTTCTGATGCTCACCGACAAGCCGATCTATCAGCCTGAACAGATGCTCAATGTGCGCGGAATTTTGATGAAAGGCGCGGAAGGCAAAACGGTTGTCGCGGGCGCGGAAGTCGAATTTCGCATCGAGGACGAAGACGAAACCGTTCTTTATCGTGAAAAGGTCAAAACTTCCGCGTTCGGAATTGCCGCAATCGCGTGGAAGATTCCCGAAAACGCCAAGCTCGGCGATTATCGAATCCGCGTAAAAAATCAAACAAATGGAGAAGGCGAATCCGTCGGCTTTCAAAAAGTAAAAATTTCGCGCTATGATCTGCCGAATTTTGCGGTCAATGCCAAAGCCTTAAAGCCGTATTATCTGCCCGACGAAAAGCAAGCCGAAATTGAAGTTTCCGCTGATTATCTTTTCGGCAAACCCGTCACAAAAGGCAAGGTGCGCGTGGTGCGCGAAAACAGCCGCGAGTGGAATTGGAAGGAACAAAAATACGACATTGACGAAGGTGAATCGCACGACGGCAACACGGATGCTGCGGGCAAATTTACCGCAAAATTCGATTTGAGCGAAGACCATGACGATTTGAAAGACGACCGCTGGGACAAGTTCGACGACATTCATCTGACCGCTTATTTTACCGATCTGACGACCAATAAAACCGAACCGCGCCGTTTTGACGTGCGCGTCACGCGTGAACCGATCCATGTTTATTTTATCGGCGAGCGATACAATCTAAATCCGAATTTGCCCGTCAATGCCTACGTTTCGACGTTTTATGCCGACGGCAGTCCGGCGGTTTGCGATGTCGAATTGAAAGGACGCGAAGAAGACGGCGACGACAAAAAATATCGAACGATTCAAAAGGTCAAAACAAATTCTTTCGGCGCGGGAAAACTCGAATTCAAACGTCCGAAATTTGAAGACGACGATGACGATCTGGAAATTCAGATCATCGCCAAAGATAAAGACGGCAAACTCGGAACTTTCGGCGGCGAAAATACATATGGCGACAACATCGAATTTGACGACGACGACGTTTTGAAAATTCGTACCGAAAAGACGATTTACAAACCGGGTGAATCGGTGAAAATCGAATTGGAATCCACTTTGAAAACAGGTTTGGTTTATGTTGATGTAGTCCAAGGCTGGTCGGTGATCGAGTCGCGTTTCGTCAATTTATCAAACGGCGGCGCGACGCTGAAAATCCCGTATCAACCCGCTTTCAAAGGCGAATTGAAAATCGCCGCGTTTTTAGAAGATGAAGATGAAGAGTTGATAAAAACTTCGCGCGGAATAATTTTTCCGGCACAGACGAATCTCAAACTCGACGCGACTTTTGACAAAGAAACTTACAAACCGGGCGAAGAAGCAAAAGTTAATTTCGGCGTTTGGGATTCGGTCGGAAACGCGACGGAATCAGCGTTGGGCGTGGTTGTTTTCGACAAAGCAATTGAAGAACGTGCCCGCACCGATAGCGAATTTAGCGGAATGTTCAACAGTTATCGAGGCTGGCTCGGCTACGGCGATTCGTTTGGCGGCGTGAATGTTAAAGATTTGAACGATTTGGATTTATCGAAACTCATTTCAAGCGAATTACAGCTTGTCGCGGAAGTGATGCTTTACGACAGCTATTATTATCCGAATATTTTTCACAGCCGAAGCTACGACACGGACGCAAAATCGGTCTATGCCGATTACTTCAAAAAACAATTCGAGC
>JANPDZ010000022.1:0-11152 GCA_031431735.1 Acidobacteriota bacterium
TTCAAATTTTACGCCGTGTTTGCGCAAATTAACAGCATATTTTTCTTCGTCCCATTCAAATTCAACACTGTGAAGTCGGAAAATCATAGAGGATTCATCAAAAATTCAAAACCAATGCGCCGTCTTGCTCTTCGACGACGACGCTGCCGCCGTCAACGAGTTTGCCGAAAAGAATCTCTTGCGCGAGCGGCTGTTTTACACGCTCGTGAATCAGACGCGCCATCGGACGTGCGCCATAGCGTGAGTCGAAGCCGTTTTTCGCAAGCCATTCTTTCCAGTCAATTATACAATCACATGACCATTACATAAAAATTATTTTCGGCAAACTTGCTAAGTATTGCGGCAATACGGCTTATGAATGCGTAAATTTTTTTCTGCCCGAAAAATCCACGTTTCGATTACATGACCAATACATAAGTTCAAAATCTGAACTCAGCTAACATAATTACGCCCAGACGGGAATATAACTGCGCTGTTTGTTGGAAACTGTTTCGTCATACAACTTAATCAAACCGTCTTTGATAGTTTCATTAATAATTTTTGAAGCCATCGGATAATTTGAGTCGGAAATATTAAATCTTTCGCGCAAACTTGCGTTTGTCGTTCGGTCGTTGCTGACATACTGCAAAACCGTGTGTTGATAACAGGCTCTGATTTTTTCTTCACGAGACATTGACGACAATAGTTTATCCGCGTAAAGAATCGAAATTGTGTTATCGCCGCTGACCTTAAAATCCGGTGGCGGAAGTTGAAAAAGTTCAACTGCGTGAATAACTTTATCAATTCCGCTACCACGTTCTTCACAGATGTTTATTTGCCGCATAAAAGCCGCTACGTCTTCGTTGCGCGAACGTGGCGGATGGTCAATAAACCGCAAAACATCAATCAAAGGTTTGCCCGGATTGACGATTTCAATGCGGTCGGAATAAACTTCAACCATCGGTCCGGTGCCGGAAATTGAAAAATCTTGGTGAATTAAAGCATTGGCAACTAATTCACGAATGGCAATTTCGGGATACATTCTGGCTTCTTGACGGAAGGCTTTGCCGATTTGTTCGTTTGCGGGCAGAAGACTATTGATAACCGAAATTGTGTTTTCATAACCGACGGCATAGCCTTTGTCGTCGGAAATTTCTCTGATTGTTTCGACTTTGTTTTTGCCTTTGTAAATGATGACGCGTAATGCTTTGCGTGAAAGTCTGTCGAAATTTCGCAGACTTTTAGCAAAAAGAATTGCTCCAAAATTGGTTATGTCGTAAGAACTTTGCAAGTTTTTGACAATCATTCTTTCTTGTGTCAAATTTTCCAAAATCGCATCACGAGTTGGCGGCAAAGACTTATTTGTTAAATCAAAATACGCCGGATAATCCAACAGTTTTAAAACATCGTCAGAAGTCATATTGGCTCTGGCAATTTCTCTTTCAAACCGATATTCACGGAACAAAGCCCATAAAGCGCGTTCTTTTTCAGGAAAATCCTTCAGTTTTCTTTTCGCACTATTGACACGAATAAATTCCGCATCTGTGAATCTGACAGGCGTATGTTGGGCGGCTGGAATTTCCAAAATGACGACCGCTTTTTCTTCAAAATCGCCTTCGTGAAAGCGAAAATCAATTCGAGGGTGGGCGTTATTGATTAACCAATTTTCGAGGTCTTGTTTTTGTGCTTTGGCTAATTTCGGTTTGAATTTTGTGCCGACTGTTTTGTGAGTTTCGTCTTCGATGCCCCAAACCAGAAAACCCGAAGGTTGTCGAAGCAGTGCGGATGAATTTGAAAGAGCAGAAATATATTCGCCGATTTCATTCGGGTCGGTATTATTTTCCTTAAATTCAACCCATTCGGTTTCAGCCGGTAATCGCTTCAACGAATGAACAAGTTGAGTAAATTGCAAAGCATCCATTTCTTTTTAGACTGTCTAAAAATTCAAAACCAATGCGCCGTCTTGCTCTTCGACGACGACGCTGCCGCCGTCAACGAGTTTGCCGAAAAGAATCTCTTGCGCGAGCGGCTGTTTTATGCGCTCGTGAATCAGACGCGCCATCGGACGTGCGCCATAGCGTGAGTCGAAGCCGTTTTTCGCGAGCCATTCTTTCGCCGATTCTTCTAATTTAACAAGGACACGTTTTTCGGCGAGCTGTCCGTTGAGTTCCTTGATGAATTTATCAACGATGAGTTTGATATGTTCCAATTCGAGAGCCTTGAACGGCACCCACGCGTCGAGACGATTGCGAAATTCGGGCGCGAACGTGCGTTCGATCGCGCCGCGCGCATTGCCTTTGGTGTCCGATTGATTGCGGAAACCGACGCCGCCCGATGAGAGTTCGCGTGCGCCCGCATTGGTCGTCATAATCAAAATCACGTTGCGGAAATCCGCTTTTTTGCCGTTATTGTCGGTCAAGGTCGCGCTGTCCATCACTTGCAGCAACAAATTAAAAAGATTCGGATGCGCTTTTTCGATCTCATCCAAAACCAAAACCGAATGCGGATGACGCATGATCGCGTCGGTCAACAAGCCGCCCTGATCAAATCCGACATAGCCCGGAGGCGCGCCGATCAGACGCGAAACCGTGTGCGATTCGGCATATTCGCTCATATCATAGCGCAGAAATTCGATCCCGAGTTGTTCCGCCAGCTGTTTGGAAACCTCGGTTTTGCCGACACCGGTCGGACCCGAAAAAAGAAACGAGCCGACTGGTTTGGTCTGATGTCCGAGACCTGCACGCGAGATCTGAATCGCGTCAACGATGCGGGCAATCGCGTCGTCCTGCCCAAAAATCACGCCTTTCATATCATCTTTCAGAGTTTTCAGCCGGTCTTTTTCGTCGGCGACAACCGTTTTTGGCGGAATTTTCGCCATTCGCGCGATCGTGTTTTCAACCATTTGGACGGAAATAAATTTCGGGCGCGTTTCGGCTGGCAGAAGTTTGGTCGCCGCGCCGACTTCGTCAATCACGTCAATCGCTTTGTCGGGCAAAAACCGGTCGTTGATGTATTTTCCGGCGAGTTCGGCGGCAACTTTTAAAGATTCGTCAGAATATTTGACGCCGTGATGGTCTTCGTAAAACCTCTTCAAACCTTTGAGGATTTCGTAGGTTTCATTAACTGTCGGTTCGCCGATTTCGATTTTCTGAAAGCGTCGCGCTAAAGCTCTATCGCGTTCAAAAGCGGCTTTATATTCGGTGTAGGTGGTCGAACCGATACAGCGCAAATCGCCGTTCGCAAGCGCGGGTTTTAAGATATTCGAAGCGTCCATCGAACCGCCCGAAACCGCGCCCGCGCCGACGATCGTGTGAATTTCGTCAATAAAGAGAATCGAATTCTCGTGTTTTTTGAGTTCGGTAATGATCGCCTTAAATCGCTGCTCGAAATCGCCGCGATAACGCGTTCCGGCGAGAACCGCGCCCATATCGAGCGCGAAGATCTTGGCATCTTTCAAGACTTCCGGCACGTCGCCTTCGGCAATTTTTAACGCCAGACCTTCCGCCAAAGCGGTTTTTCCAACGCCCGGTTCGCCGACGTAAAGCGGATTATTTTTCTTTCTACGGCAAAGAACCTGAATCGTTCGGTCAATTTCTTCCTGGCGTCCGATGATCGGGTCAATGCCGCCTTCAAGAGCGCGTTTGACCAATTCTTCGGTAAAGGCTTCGAGCGGTTTTTTCTGTTTCGGGCGCATCGCGCGCTCTTCGGCAAATTCTTCGTCTTCGAGTCCGTCGCCGGGATTATCAAAATCCAGCGTGTCAATTTTCGAGATGCCGTGCGCGATATAATTCATAATATCGAGCCGCGTAACGCCTTGCTGTAAAAGCAAATAAACGGCGTAAGACTGCTGCGATTGATAAAGTGCGGCAAGAATATTTCCGCCGTCAACGGTTTTTTGTCCGCTGCCTTCCGCCTGCAGGATCGCGTATTGGATCGTTGATTGAAAGGTCGCCGTCAGTTCGGGCATCAATTGCACGCTGTCAGGCATCTTTTCCAATGTATCGCGAAAATATTCTTCGAGCGAAACAGCGATTTCCTCAACCTTTGCACCGCAATTAAACAAAATATCGCGCGCCGAAGCATCTTCGAGCAACGCAAAAAGGAGATGCTCTAAGGTCACGTATTCGTGTTTATGTTTGACGGCTTCATCAACCGCGTAGCTTAATGTTTCTTCTAATTCTCTGGTTAACATACAACTTTATCTAAAAACTTTGAACGGAAGATTTTGTTCTTCCCACATTTTAACATTTTGATACAACTCGGTTGAAACGAAAAACTCAAACTCATATGCTAATCGTAAATCTCTTGCGATTATTTCAGATGTTACTTTATTTGAGTTGTTTGTCCCTAATACTTTTTGGAGTCCGATTGCGAGAATCTCAACCAAATCTTTTCCACAGGAGACTTGCCTCTTATCGTGATTGTGTTCGGTTAAGGCATTGATTTTTTCGATTAAAATCGTGCTGTTTATATCAGGTCTTTGAGATTTGTTTTTAACGGCATTAACAAGTAAGCCTAAATCAAAAACCAAACTGTCTTTTTTTATAAACTTACCGAAATCCAAACCTTCAAATGTTAAATTTAGTGCGTCAGAAAGTGAAATCCAGCGCAAATAACCAATGAAAGCAGATATTTCAAAAAAAACATCTCGAATAATGTTGTTTTTTTTTAACTCTACTATTTTGCCTTCCGAACCGAATTCAGACAAGACTTTATCAAAAGCGGGGGATTCTAAGATCATACATTCAAGGTCGTGAAAATCAGTCAAGAAAAGAGAATGATTTGCATAGTTCATATTTTCTAAAATATCAAAATCCGCATCCACAATTGCCAAAAGTCCTTGAAAGTTTTCACCTTGTAATATTTTTAGTGCTTTAATTGCATTTTCTTTGTTGTGAGCGACTTGTGTTTGACAATCATTATTAGCAAAGAAATTTTTATAAACTCTTGAATCAATGTCGCCTTCAACAATTAAAAAGGTTGAAGAAAGCAACTCTCTTGCTTGCCTTATGGAATTGGCAACAGTGTGTTCGTTAAGAAACTCTCTCATATTGAGGCAGTTTTCGGTTTCCCTTTTAATTCAACAGTTAAATCCCATCTGTCATTGATAATTTGCGGTGAATGAGTTGCGAGTAAAACATCAAACTTAGCATTTTTAGTAACAAGACTTAAATCTTTCAAAAATTGCATTTGCCACGCAACATGCAAAGAAATTTCAGGCTCATCAATCAAAATTAGTGAGTTTTCTTCGACCTTAAATAAAAATTCGTAAAATAAAACTAACTCTTGTTGCTCTCCCGAAGATAAACTTCTTAAATACAAGTCTGAACCATCCTCATTGTTTATAAAAAATATACCTTTGTCTTTATTGATGTGCATTTGCTTATATTGAAACCGAGGATTAATGATATTTTTGAAAATCTCAATCTTTCGAGCAAGATTATCAAAAACCTTCAATTTCTTTGTCATATCTTCGGCATACAAAGTTAAAGCGATTTCGTTTGAATCGTTTATTCTATCAATAAAATAAGACGGTTCTTCTATTGATTGTTCCTCTAATAAACCTGCTGATATTAGCTCTTTTCGTTTTTCTTCTACCTTCTGTAACTTATCTTTAAGTTTTTTTTGTGTCATTTTCGATGAAGTTCCATCTACTAATCTTTTCGGAAAAGTTCTTTCTAAAGTTTGAGTTAAAGAAGCATATTCACCTATTTTTTTTCCGATACTATCTTTTACTTCTTCAGAATGCTTAGAAACTGTTGGCTTTAAAGAAACCGAGTTTTCCCCCATACTTTTCCTATAATCATTCGATAATGTTTGTAGTCTTTCAGTTTTGATAAAATGAACATTTATCTGTTTTTTCAATTTTTGAAACCAATCAGGGCTATTTCTATGTCTTAATTCTTTTTCAAAGTTATCAAAGAATGGAAAATATTCTTGATTTTCCATTAAAACATCATCGAGTTCCAAAACTTCGTTAGTTCTTGTGTCTAACCATTCATAAGGACTAAGTTGCTCCAAATATGGAACTTTTCTAGTAAAAATTTCAAACTCATAAAACCTTTTTTCATCTTCTCTCATAGGTTTTAATACAAATGACTCCATTTCTTTTTGAGAACGAATCAGGCTAAAATTAATATCAGATTTGCCATTTTTCTTTGGATCCGCCTTTTCAATAGTAAGAACATTCTTGTCATCAAATTTAATGTTAAAAGATTTGAAAGGAACGCTCCTCAATGCAGAATAGCTTGAATTAAAAACACCATCAATTAGACGAAGAATCGCCGTTTTTCCAAAGCCATTCGGGCTATGAATAATTGTAATTCGTTCTTCTTGATTTAGTGGAATTGTGTGGTTAAATGTTCCAAACAAGCCTTCAACTGATATTTCTACGATTCTCATAAACTATTTTCCATTATATCCATTCAAAGAAATTATAGTCTTCAAATGAAAGATTACCAGCCTCCGATAAGTTTATCGCCTTCGAGACAAACCCATTGATTGAGATATTCTTCGCGATGCTCGTCGAGCCATTTTCGTGCTTTTTTGTAACGCTCGATTTGCTGGTTGGATTTTTTCTCTTTTTCGCGGCGAGCTTTTTCTTCATTAAAAACCTCGCTGACTCTTTCAAAATCTTTGACCGGCAACGCTCTGATAATTTCGATGGCTTGTTCCAAATTCGTCTGCATTGTTTCTATTTTACTCTTTCTTCGCGCCGACCCAAAAAGCGAAAAAAAATGTCACGAAATAAATTTAAAGACGTTGAAAAAATATGCAATTAAAATATTTCGCCTATTTTTTCTTCTTGATTGTCACAGTCTCGGTTCTGCCGACTTCAATTTTGACCGTTTGCGCGTCCTTGACCGCTTTATCGAGCCATTTTATAATCTCTTCGCGGCTTTTTCCGGTGCGGCTTTGATCGCTGATAACGATGGCATACTCATCGGGCGCGGCTTTTATTTCAAATTCGCCGTTTTCGTTTGTGGTTGCAAAGCGGTAATAACTTGAATTTTTTCGTTTTGCCGCGTCAGTTGGAACAATTAAAAATCGCAGTTCTTTGACGGGTTCTTTGTCGTCATTCAAAACTATGCCTTTCAGCGTTCCGACATCTTTGCTGATGACGATCTGCACGTTTCGCAAAACATCGCCCTCTTTGACCTCAATCGGATTATTGAGCAGATCCGTGCCGCCAAAAGTCGCGCTTTTAACGTAATAATCTTGATCTTCGATGAAAACGCTAAAATAATTTTTTCCTTCCGGCACATTCTCCAATTTGAAATCGTGATTCGTTTTTGACGGTTTCTGCGGATCTTTACTTATGTAATTGCCGATACTGCCAACTACGCCGGTCTCATCTTTTTCACCGACTGCCTGAATCATCACACTCGTCGGCATTTCCTGACTGTTTTCGACCGCAGCGGTTCCCGAAACGGTTGCGCCGTAGCCGAGTTCGATGACCAATTCCGTGAGGTCTTTGTCTTCGATTATGATCTCCTCAATCTTTTTGGCGAGCTTCGGCTTTGTCGGAGTTTTGTTCGCATTTGTCATGACATTGGAATTGCTGTAATCGCCCGGGTATCTCGTATCATAGTCTTCGTTTCCAACCGGCTCAATAATCAGTTTATAAGTTCCTTTCGGTAATTCCTTAAACTTCCAATTGCCGCGCTCGTCGGTCAAAGCAACATTTTGCTGATCTCTGCTAATTGCATTAAAAATTGAAAAGGTTTCATCGTCGCCTTCTTTTTTGAGACTAACCCGCGCTTTAACAGGCGATTTGTCTTTCAGATTGAGTATTTTTCCGTCCAGTTTGTAAAGCCTGCGACTCGGAATTACGAGATTGATTTCGCTGATTTCCTGCCCGAACTGAACATTAATTAACTGCGCCGCTTTCGTGTCTAAAACATCGGGATAAAAGATCGTCAAAAACGAACTAGATCCGAGAGTCGCTTCAAACGGGTCATAATAAGTTCTGTCGTTATTTTCGCTGTGCGTCGTAACTTCGGTAACTTTGACGATATAATCGCCCGGCGGCAATCCGGGAAAACGATAAACGCCGCGGTCATCGGTCTGAAAAAGGCTGCCGCCGCTCGACATTATTGACATAATGGCGGAAAAATTCGGAATGACACCGAGAAATTTGCCGTCAACCTTGCGCAGAATTTCGACCTTGACACCGATTGCCGCGTCGCCGTCGTCATACATTACGCGTCCACCGATCGCACCGCCGCGCCGCGCCGGAATCTGTACGTCAATATCAGTAACGCCATCAACAACTATTTTTTCAAAGCCTTCAAACGCATTTTTTAAGGCTTCTTTATCGCCTCTTTTGGAAAAATCGGCGTAAGCGAGCGGCGAAACAACGCCCGGCGCATTAACCATCGCGTAATATGTTCCGCCTTGAACGTTTTTCATCTGAAAATAGCCTTCGCCATCGGTCAGTGCCGACGATGAACTGCCCGGTCCGCCACTGCCGTCATCCTTCATCAGCATAATCATTGTGCGTTTGACGGCTCTGCCCGTGTCAGCATAATAGACTCTTCCGCGAATGGTCGAATTTGCCAAAGGCGTTGGATCCATCTTGTCGGAACTCGTGTTTGACGAATTTACTCTCGCATTGGCGGGTCTATTTGAAGGCTTGCGCGGCGGCGTTTTTTTCTTTACAACATTCTCATTGGCAACTCTCGCCGTATTTGCCGCCGAATTAGTATTTTGCAGCGAAGCCTTCGAGGTAAAAACCGAAACTATCACAGGCAATGCCAGAAGGCATAAAACACATCTTAAAACCAATTTGCGAATAATATTTTTTTGCGACATTACGCCTCCAAATCTAAAAAAATTTTGCTTTCAGATAAAAAAAAGCCGTTTTGCGAAGTATACGGCAAAACGGCTTTTATTGCTAGATTTTCTCTAACGATCTCAGTCTGATTTTTTACCTGTCAGAAGCATATCGCGCCCGACAAAGTAAAGCACGACCGCCAAGATCAAGAATGGAACCATCGCCAACCAATCGGCATTATGTCCCGCGAAAAACGGATTACTCGCTTCCGCCCAGGTCTTCGAACTGTCCTGCAAATTCTTGAGAAACGGCACGACAGCGAAGATCGCGATCAAAATTCCGGCAATTGCCGCACCCGCGATATAACCCGAAGCGAGCAAAACACCATTTGATTTATCGGTTTCGGCGACAATTTCGGCTTCGTCCATATTTTGCGCCGCGAATTTGCGTTTGAGATAAATATCAACCGCCCAACGAACAATTCCGCCGACAAAGATCGGTGCGCTCGTCGCAATCGGCAAATACAGACCGACCGCAAAGGCAAGCGCGGGTGCGCCTGTCAATTCCAGCACGATCGCGATCATTGCGCCGATCAGAACCAAGCCCCACGGCAATTCCTGACTCAAAATTCCTTTGATGATATAGCTCATCAAGGTCGCTTTCGGCGCGTCGTATTTCGGTGCGTCCGACAGATCGGGACGCGCCGTTAATTTGCCGTTGATGCCCGGATCAACCAGATATTTGATCTCGCCCGACATATCAACCAGATATTTTCCGGCGGGAATGCCGCCCGCGTTATCGGTTTTGTGCCAGCCTCGATAATTATTTTTGTCAGTTTCGCCCTGTGTTCCGGTCAATTTTTCAGCCGGGCCGACTTCTGCTCCTGCCGGAAGACGTGCGCCTTTCGGAAAATTTTCCTCGATTTTCAGTTTGACCAGTCCCGTCGAATCAACCAGATATTTGCCCGGCCCCAAATCTTTAATTTCGGGTTTCTTTTCGCCTGTCGGAACCTTATTTTCTAAAAGAAGGAAATTGCCCGTCGTCGGCGGTTTGTCTTCGCCCGTGTAAGGCACAAGACGCGAACCATCAACTTTGACTTCTTTTTCGACCTTCGAAAAAGTTACGGGTGTCGCATAAACCGTGCCGTTATCGTTCAAAAGCAGAAGAATCGGACCAAGCACAAGCGCGGAAGCAAGTGCGCCGAGCAGAATCGCAATTTGCTGTCTTCGGGGAGTTCCGCCAACGAGAAAGCCGGTTTTCAAATCCTGCGATGTCGTTCCGCCGTTTGATGCCGCGATACAGACGATGCCGCCGATCGAGAGCGCGGTCACGAAATACGGATTCGGTGCCGTCCAACCCAAAAGCAGAAAGACCAGACAAGTTATTAAAAGTGTCGCGACCGTCATTCCCGAGATCGGATTTGACGATGAACCGACTTCACCCGTCAAACGCGACGAAACCGTCACGAACAAAAATCCGAGAATGATGATCAGCAATGCGCCAAGGAATGAAACGATCGGATCCGAAAAAACGCTCAAGCCGAGTTGCGGGAAAAGCATGATCGCCGCGATCAAGGCAATCACGCCGATCACAACGTATTTCATCGAAAGATCCTGGTCGGTGCGCGGCAAGTTCGCGCCATCCGCGTCCGTTCCGCCGCCGCGCAAGTCCGCCAGACCCGATTTCAAACCGCTCCAAATCGTCGGCAACGAGCGAAACAGCGAGATAATTCCGGCAGTCGCCACCGCGCCCGCGCCGATATAGAGAATATATGAACCGCGAATCTGTCCGGGAGTCATTTCCGAGATGGTTTTTGAAAGCTCGGGCGAAACGGGTTCCGCGACACCTTCGCCAAAAAACTTGATCATCGGAATCAGCACGAGATACGACAAAACGCCGCCGGCCATCATAATCGAAGAAATATACGGACCAATGATGTAGCCGACACCAAGCAGTGCCGGATTGTTTTCAAGTGCGACCGAGCCGCCTTTCAAGGTCGAATCGCTCAATTCGTGTTCGGGTTCACCCTTCCAAAAGCTGAAAACGTCCATCACCGATTTGTATATAAAACCGACAATAAAGCCGATAGTGATGATCTTTCCGCCCTGCAATGCCGAATTGTCGGTTTCGGAAACCTTTGTTTCGGCGTATTCGTTGGCAACGGCTCGTGATTCGGCGGACGATCCCGCTTTCAGAACTTCGGCGCAAGCCGTGCCTTCGGGATATTTCAAGATGCCGTGCTGTTCCTTGATGAGGGCGCGGCGCAGCGGAATCATCATCAGAATCCCAAGCAGTCCGCCCATCACGGCAACGATCATGACCCGCGTGATTTCGAGATCGAAGCCGAGAATCAAAATCGCGGGCATCGTCACGCCGAGACCGAAGGCGATTGATTCG
>JANPDZ010000023.1:0-6734 GCA_031431735.1 Acidobacteriota bacterium
TTTTAGACCGCTCAGTAATGCTTGGATTTACAATATTGAATAAATTGTGAAAATAAATAGCGATATAAATATCCTTGGCGGATTACCTGATTTTGAATTGATTCGCACATTCCTTACGGATATTGTTTCTGAAAGGAAAAATGATCAGCCAAACAGTTCATTTACCAAAATCAGAACGGAAAGATCTGTCAAAAGATTTGAAAAAGCCATCAAATCTACGCTTTTGCAATTCAATAATTCTGATAATGAGCGGCTTCTAACAAATGTTTTAGTAAACGAAGGAATTACAAATGATAGTTTATTAATGCTTTTTTGGAACGCATCGTTGAATAATGATCTTTTTCACTATATAAACTTAAGAGTTTTTTTTCCGGCATTTTATTCCGGTCGCTTAGTCTTAAAGCAAGATGAAATATCGGCCTGTTTGAAAGACCTGAAAACGACAGAGCCGGAGCTTAACAAATGGTCAGACAGTACGATTGAAACAACGGCTTCAAAATATTTGACTCTACTGAAAAAGTTTACGATATTAACCGGAAGTGCAACTAAATCAATCGTCCACCCGCATTTAGCTGATAAAGCGTTTATTCTTTTTATTTATTGGGTTTTAGCAAACGAAGCTAAACCAAATATTCTAGAGAGTCAGTGGCTTCAATATTCTTTTTACGAACGAGACTTTTTTGTGGAAAGAGTAATGAAAAAAAGATATTCCAGGTTTATCTCGGTTAATTTTTCCGGTGATAAACTTCAAATTCGACCGTTAATCGATTATAAAGATATTTATTATGTCAGCAGTCAATCCCAATCAGATAATTAGCCAAGTCAAGCGGCTAATTGAAGCGGATAGCCGCTCGGAAATAAGATTAAATGCCAATGGCGGCAATTCTATTTTAATGGTTTGCGAGCCGCTGGAAGAACAGAAATTTATTGATTCAATCAATGAAAACTTAGACAAAAGTAAGTTTGAAGTAATTGATTTGAATGATCTTTTACTGAATTTCGTGAAAGAAAATAAACAAGAACTCGAAAGTCTTTTTGATCTACTCCAAGGATCAATAAACCAAATTTTTAAGGCACCGCCGGACGAAGAAAGCGACGATTTCTTCAAAAAAATAATTCAAGCGATTTCTGAAAAATATGCCGATTCAAAAATTCCGGTTTTGACTAACACCGGTGTTCTATATGGAACCGGGATCGACAGCATTCAAATAATGGAACACCAAGTGGTGATGAATGCACCACTCCCTTTGGTGGTTTTATACCCGGCAACACAGGACAGAGATGCTTTAATGTTTCTCGGCAAAAGACCGGCTTCCAAATATAGATGCATGATCATTCGATAAAACCCAATATGCTAATAAAAGACATACTGACAATTGATCTTACAGAAGATATTAAAAACGTAATTGATCTTGAAGATCTATCGGAGGTTGAAATTCAATCCGAGATTGAAAATTACATTATTACGGATGGTTTAGCGAAAGAATATAAGGATTTCGTCTCGACCTTTACATCAAATATCTTGGAAACCGGCGTTTGGATTTCCGGCTTTTACGGTTCAGGAAAATCTTATTTCGGCAAACTTCTGGGCTATCTGCTCAGTAATAAAATAATTTCCGGAACTCCTGCACGAGATAGAATTTTGCAAAGATTTACAGGTATCTCGGACGAAGCAATAATAAAAAACTCAATTTCCAGATTAAATACATTTAACAGCCGCGTAGTTTTTCTTGATGTTGCGAAGCAAGACACATCAAAAGGGCTGGCTTATACTCTTTTCAGAAATTTCTTAAAGTCATTAAATCTGCCGGAGAACGAACATGGATTTTTTCTGTTTCAATTGATGATCAGCGAAAAATTTCATGATGTTAATGATTTTATCTTTCAGAAGCTCGGAAAAGACTGGAATGAGCTAAAGAAAAACCTGATGCAGTATGCCGGTGCAATCAAAAACATCCTCTTAAATCAGGGCAAAAACGAAAGTGATTATAACAATCTGATGACCACGATCAGGCGCGACAGCGACCAGTTCAGCGCATCAAGATTACGCGAAGAGTTAAGTAATTATCTGGAAATTGTTAAAGACGAACGAGTCATTTTCCTGTTTGACGAAGCCAGCGAAGCGGTCAATCAAAAGAAAATTGACCTATTGGAACTCGAAGGATTAAGCGAATCTCTTTCAACTCTTGGCGGCAAGGTCTGGACGATTGCCATTGCACAGGAAAAACTCGATGATGTTATCAACAATTCAAATGTCAGCGTCGCCCAATTAACAAAAGTGACAGATCGCTTCAAAACCAAGATCCATTTGGAAGCAACCGAAGTTGACACAATTATCCGGAGCCGTCTGCTGAAGAAAAGTGAAGCAGCAATTGAAAAGCTCAAAGATCATTTTCAACACAATTCAGGAAAAATTACTGACCATTCGGCTTTAACCGGCGTTGGCGTCAATAAAACGGAAGATGTTGATTCATACATTACCTATTATCCGTTTTATAAAAATCAATTTGATCTATTGCAGAATTTCCTTTTTGGAACCAAAGGCTATGCTTCAACCAAAGTTGCGGCGCGGGGAATGATCATTACAACTTATGAAATTCTGAAAAAAGAATTGCAAAATGAAGAACTCTTCAAAGTCGCAACCGGTTGGCAAATAGCCAAGGAAGCACAACCGCAACCGCCGGTGCGATTAGTAAATAGGTTGAGCAATGCTGAGAATATTTTGAAACAAGAAGGCTTGAGAATCTCGGGTCGAAAATTGTTAGAAACAATAAATTTTTTAAGTGAATCGGAAGTTATTCAAACTTCAGTTTCAAATATTGTTAAATCTTTTATCAATGATCCCGAAGATTTTTATAAAATTCAGCCTGAGATTGATAAAGCCTTGAATCTGCTTGTCGAAGCAAAAGTTCTTTTACTTTCAAACGGCACATATCGGATTACTTCGGATATTGAACAGCGTTTTCTTGATGAAATGAATCAATTTTTGGTTCAAACTTTCATCAAGAAAAACAATATGACGACAATTGTCAAAACGTCTTCTACTGTCAAAACTTTGGCAAGAATCAGCGATAATAATCTCCAATATGATTTTTACATCACGACCGACAGCGACGATGAACTGACGAATCCTTCAATCAAGAAGCTAAAACTGAAAATCAAAAGCCTCTACAATTTGAGCGATGATCGAATCTCAGACATTGATACGCTCAAAACACAGCATCAAAACGATAAAGACATAATTTGGTTGGTGCCGGATAATAGCTCGTTCAAAGAAATTGACAAGCTAATCGAAGAAATCGCAAAAATTTCGTTTTTGGAACAGAAATACCAGAGTCCGAGACCGGAAGAAGCATCAATTATTCAATCTTTTCTAACGACGCGCTCGGAGAAGGAAAATCGTCTTAAACAATTAGTGGAGCAATCTTTGCAGAATGCGGTCTCGATTTATCTTTACAATACCTCTCAATTGAATAAAGACAACTGGCAAACGACCTTACAGGGACAACAGAGAGAGGTTATTAAAAACCAATATTCTAAGAGATTGGAATCGCAGCTCAGCGATGAAATTGCGGCAAGAATTATCAAAGAAGGAAATAACCAAAAATTAAAAACATATTTTGCCGGACCGGATTTTCAGTTTTTCGATAATGACGGCAATTTTATCGGCGAAAAATTAAGACCGGCGGAAGAAATTCTGTATAAGATCAGAAATACTTTTGTCGACGGTAAAACTTTACAGGATGAACTGGAAATTCCGCCGACCGGATATACGTTCGGGACGGTGATTTCAACGGTCGCGGCGCTGATGCGCGGCGGAAAGATCATTGCGAAATACGACGGCGAAAATAAGTTTTCGTGGAAGGAAGATAAAGTCAGCACGATTTTCACTAATGCCACGCAATTTCGTAAGGCATCATTCAAAGCCTTGTCGAAAGCACTTTCCGCGCAGCAGAAAAATGAAATTGTTACTTCGCTGCAAGGGTTGGATTACGAAGTTCATATGGGCAGCAAAATTGATTGGAACACCAATGATTTTGATCTCGGAAATGCGGTTCGTGAGCTTGCCCGACGCTTTAGCGATAAAGTTGACGATATGAAAATCCAGCATAAGGAATTCGATACTTTATTTGCGAATCTCGAAAACAATAAAACCATTCTAAGCAGCTTTACCGGCGCGGTTAGTGAAAATAATTACATTGATAAAGCTAACGACTTTTTAGCGGGTAAAGACAATTATTCCGATTCAATAATCGCAATTGAAAAGGCGGAAAAATTCGTTAGTAAAAATTTGCCGAAACTGCGCGAATGGAAACAATTTGCCGACAGCGTTAATGACGAACTTACTAAGTCTGCCAAAGCGAATGACGAAATTGCAAAGCATTACGGCGATTTTCAGGCATTATATGGAAAAGAGATCGTTAAAAATTACGGCGCCATTCAGCAGACTGTTCAGAAAATAAAAGACGCATATTATGGTTTGATGAAAGTGGCCGCCGAGGAAATGGCAAACAAATACGGTCAACTAAAAACAGATGCTGAAAAGTTAGTTGTTGAAATAGGTTTGCTTCCGGTCGGGCTGAATAACGACGCGCTCAATAAGGCAAATGCTATTTCTCAATATGCGGAACAGCGCACTAAATCAAATGTCGCGCTCGATTGGGAGGTCAAAGACAAAGAAACGAAATTCACTTATTCCGAGATGCTTTCGTTCATTGAACTTTTCAGCAGTAAAAAAACCGATGTTGATATTTTGCGGGCGAGTTTGATTCGCGATATACCGCAACCGACCGTGACCGGAACAACCGCTGCCGCGCCGCAAATTCAAACGATCCAGACGAAATTGCCGGGAACGAAAATTAAAGTCGGAGAATATCGCGTGTGGCTGCAAAGCGAATTGCAAAAAATTGCCGGCGCAAATGAGACGGATGAAATTGAGATTAACGGTTAAAATTATACAGGATAAGTCGTCGAAGATGGCAGCAAATTTGCAGCTCACAGTGCGAACTATTAGTATTTACACAAGTCAAAATGTTGAAAATTCTGGTTTTTGTCGCCAACGGCGACAAACATTATAGCCCAGCGAGAATCGCTGGGTCAGCGCGAAAACGAATCCGTCGCTGAAGGCGACGAACACATCAGCACATTGGGTGTTCGACGCTTTCAGCGACGGGTTGAATGGTTATCAAATACCTATGATTTCGGCGAAACGCCTTCACCATAGGCTATAATGTTTGTCGCCAACGCATTGCTAATGCCAATGAAACTGATGAAATTGAAATAAACGACTAGAATTGCAGAAGCCGCACGAAGTAATGACGTTTAACGATTGCGGATTTGGGAATGCGGAATTCGGATTATTTGTTCTCTAAGTTTCAATCCAAAATCCAAAATCGAACCGACACACTTGCATCGTGCGTGTTACTACAAGTAAATGTCCAGTTTAATTACAAAAAAACTGGACATGACCGCCAGATGGTTGTAGAATAAAATCTGATGAAAACTGCTGAATATGTTACATTTACAGTGAATAGATACCCTCGAGGATATATTTTCACATATACAGACTTTAGTGCTGAGGTGAATCAGAAAGAAGCGGTCATTAAAGCTCTTAATAGAATGGTTAAAGCGGGCAAACTCGCCAAACTTTCAAAAGGCAAATATTACAAACCGGAAAACACGCCTTTCGGGGAATTGATGCCCGACCAAAGAGAAATTGTTAAAGACCTTTTGGAAGAAGAGAGCAGAAAAATAACGGGTTATTTGACAGGATTCAGTATTTATAATCAGTTGGGATTGACTACTCAAGTTAGCAATACAATTCAAATCGGCAAAAACGAAATTCGTCCGAACTTCAAACGCGAACGCTATCAAATCGCTTTTATCAAACAAAAAAACACGATTACGAGAGAAAATATTCCACTTTTGCAGATACTCGATGCGATTCGTTACATCAAAAAAATTCCCGATACGACTATCGAAGATGCTTGCCGCCGGTTGGGTTCAATAATCAAAGATTTACCGATTCAAGACAAAGAAAAATTGGTGCGATTAGCTCAAAAATATCCGCCTGCAACACGCGCCTTGTTGGGTGCAATGCTGGATGAACTTAACGAAAATTCGTTAGGCGAATTGCTTTTAAAAACTCTCAACCCGATTACTAAATTCAAACTGTCGGGCAATGGCAAAATCTTTAATTCTGCCGAAAAATGGAATATCGTATGAACTTGCACGAAAACAAAACTCTTTTTAGACAAGCTGTTCAGATTACGGCGGACAGACTCAAAATCGCTGCCATTTATGTCGAAAAAGATTACTGGATAACCTACGCTTTGAAAGCGATTTTTCAAGACGAAATCGGCAAAGAGACTGTTTTCAAAGGCGGCACGGCTTTATCGAAATGCTACAAGGCAATCAGCCGTTTTTCGGAAGATATTGATTTAGTCGTTTTGCATCGAGAAGGTGAAACAAGCAATCAATTAACCAAAAAGATTCGGCGCATAACTGCTGTTGTTAAAGAAGTTTTACCCGAAGTGGAAATTGAAAATGTTTTGTCGCTGAAAGCGACTGACATTATAGCCTAGCGAGAATCGCTAGTGGTGCTGGGTGGAAATTTCCCAACATAGAGAATTTGTGTGATATTTCAATCGAACGATAGCAAAGCCATTTAATTATGGACATTTACAGTTCGTCTTTTGATAATTAAAAATGCGAGGTTATTTCCACCAAGCACC
>JANPDZ010000024.1:0-3018 GCA_031431735.1 Acidobacteriota bacterium
GCCCAAAGCAAGTCCGGGCGCGAAAGCATCGGCAACCTTCCAAAACGGTAATTTATACCAACGGATCAACAAGGCAAGCGCGAGAAATCCGCCAATAAACCCGCCGTAATAAACGCCGCCCGAACGCAGGAAATCGAGCGAAAAGACATCAACGCTGTCTTCGGCGAAAAACATCAGAATTTTCGAGCCAATGAGACCGCCGATCAGCGTCCAGAGTCCGAGATCGTAAATTCGCTCACGCGGCAGACCGTCGCGCACTGCGAGGCGTGCCGCGACAAAAAGCGCAAGAAGCATTCCGAGCGCCAGAAGAACGCCGTAGGTGTTGATTGGAAAACTGCCGATTCGAAAAAGTTCTGGATACATCTTTTGATTTTGGATTTTAGATTGCAGATTTCGGATTTGCGTTGTTTTCTATTACAAAACGCATCACAACTTCTCCGCTTTTGCTGATTTTGCCGGTTCGTTCAAAACCGACACTTGTATAAAGTTTTTCCGCGCCCGTATTTTCAGGGACGAAACTCAAATAAATCTCGCGGCAATCTTCGATTTGCTTCATTCGTTCGATAACTTCCAGAGTCGCGGCTTTGCCGAAG
This sequence comes from Acidobacteriota bacterium, assembly GCA_031431735.1. Classification (GTDB taxonomy): domain Bacteria; phylum Acidobacteriota; class Blastocatellia; order Pyrinomonadales; family Pyrinomonadaceae; genus JAFDVJ01. The sequence goes on from JANPDZ010000024.1 coordinate 594, forward strand.
CCTTTGCCCTGATGTTTTTCGTCAATCATCAAACGTCCAAGATAGAAATGCTGATCGTCTTCGTCAAAGCCATACATCACGAAACCGACGAGTTTTTCATCAGCGTAAACGGCAAACGGATTAGCCGTCGGATAAATTTTCGCCTGCGCGATTGACATCAGATTCGAGGCGACAAAATTCATTTGCGCCTCGCTAACCTTTAAGCTGATACATTCCTTAAAATTTTTCGGGGTAATCGGCTCAAGCCGGACTTTTTTCATCGGGTTTTACTTCTTCTTTTTTCTTCGACAAAAACATATCTAAAATAAGCAGTCCCGCGCCGATGCAGATTGACATATCGGCGATGTTAAAGGTCGGATAATGCCACGAGCCGAATTGCACGTCAATAAAATCAACGACAAAGCCGAGCCGTGCACGGTCAACGACATTGCCGACAATTCCCACCAGCAGCAAACATAACGCGCCCAAGATTCGATCGTCGCTGCGCGGCGTTTTCCAGAAGAAATACAAAACCAATGTCGCCGCAACGATTGCGACGATTGATAATCCCCAACGTCCCGTGTCGCCGTGGTCGTCAAACATCGAAAACGCGACGCCCGTGTTTTGCGCGTAGGCAAAATTCAAAAAGTTTGGAATTACTTCTTTGATATCGCCGAAACGCAAACGGCGAATCGCCCACGCTTTCGTCGTCTGGTCAATCATAAAGACCGCGCCCGCTGCGGCTAAGTAACCCAATTTCCAGAAAATATCTTTTTTATTCACAATCTTATTTAAAAAATCAAACCCGCACTACATCTTACGAATAAACTCAGATTATCGTTTATTTATTCCCGTGTCTATTCTCGTTTGCTTGTGGTTTTGGTTTTTTAGGTTTATTCGGTGTATGGGAAAACGGCTTTCGGTGCTTTGTAATCTTCCCACCAGGTCGCGTAGCAAACATCCGTACAGCCGATCGCATATGTGACGATCTTCCATTTCCCGCCCGTTTTCTTGAGTAGCGCAAAGAAATTATTGTCGAAGGAATCGGCGTCAATCGCTTTTTGATAAGGTGTCTTTTTGTAATTCGGGCTGCCGCCTTTCGGATTTTCCGGCACGCCTGAGAGAAACGCCCAAACGCTCTGCACGTTAAAATTTTCGATATTGAACGAAATTTTCTGCCTCAATTCCTTTTCAACCGGCGCGCGCAGTGCATTTATGATCGCCGCCCTTTCAGCCGAATCTTTTTCGGGCGTGTAAACTTTCTGGGCAAAAGCCGCGAAAGCCCAAAACAGAATAATTGATAAACCCAATAATGATTTCTTCAACATAGATCTTTATTTCAAATGTTTGGTAGCAACGTATGGATGTTTCGGATTAACGACGAGTTTTTGCGCGCGCGGATCAATCAAAACATCCATATCTTCCATCGGAATTGAGCCGAGCAAAATTTCCGCATCACCGGGCAGAACGATTGCCCGAACGGTCGTTGAACGATTTTCAAACTGCACTTCAACCGGTCCGACGACATCAACTTCGATCAAAGTTTCATCCGCCAGCGTGCCGAATTGCTTTTGGATAAAGGGCAAATCGAGCTGCGCCCGAACGGTTTCGTTGATCGAAAGCATATACGCGCCGCTGTCAACCAGCGCATTAACGCGGACTTGTTTGACATCTTTTTCATCAAGCAATTTCTGACGTTGTAAATAAACATCTCCGCCATTTAGTAAATCAATTTCCGCATAAACTAATCCCATCTCATTAACTCCTGACTTATATTTCGGTCTTTCTTTTTTACGAACTGGTATTAACATAATACTTAAATTATAACGCCTTTTCGATTTCCGACAATGCCGCGACGCATCTTTCGCAGACGCTTTTGTATTTTTCCGATTCGCCAACGCGCACCGAATAATTCCAACAGCGTTCGCATTTCGCGCCGTCGGCTTTTTCGATATTCACGCTGAAATAATCTTCTTCGTGAACTTCCACTTGCGAAACAATAAAGATATAACGCAGATCTTCGTAATACGGCATTAAAAATCGTGCCGTTTCGCCGTCGGTTCTAAGAATGACCTTCGCTTCGAGCGACGAACCGATCTCCTTGCGCTCGCGCGCTTCTTCGAGTGCTTTTAAAACCTCGTCGCGGATCGAGAAAATGCGTTCCCAATCCGTTAAAAGCTGCGTGTTGTCGGCACCCGAAACTTTCGGAAATTCGGCGAGATGAACCGACGCGAGTTTTTGATTCGGCAAATTCTCGAACGCTTCATCCGCCGTGAACGCGAGAATCGGCGCAAGCAAACGACAGAGTTTGTCGGTCATCTCAAAGAGCGCGGTTTGTGCCGAACGTCTTTCCACGCTTTTCGGCGCAAAGATGTAAAGACGATCTTTGATGATGTCGAAATAACGCGCCGAAAGCGTCACGGTGCAAAGATTGTAAATCGTTTGA
>JANPDZ010000025.1:0-2902 GCA_031431735.1 Acidobacteriota bacterium
TCTTGAAACCAATCTTCTTGTTTTTGTTCTGTCGTAAAAGCTGTTTGCATTGCAATTTTCACCTCTCTGCGCGAAATTTTACTGCTTGAAGCAGACAAATATCGAAGCATTTTCCCGAATAATTCTACCACACCTTTTTCATTGATTTCAGTAAAAAGCCGCAAAATATCAACCAATTCGTGTTTCAGATTCGGGCTGAAAATACTCTTCAAAAGCAGAAGAATAATGCGTAGAGCAATTTCGCCCTTCAAATCCGCTTCGTCAAATTTGGAAAGGTCGCACAGATAATATTCAAAATTCGGCGTTGATGCGACATAAACTTTGTCTTTTCCAAACTCGACGAGCGACGCAAATTCGCGGCTAATGTTCCATTTGCGTCTGCCGTGATACAAAACCAACGGCACAACGGGCGGAAATTTAGCCGACGTTTTATGCTTTTCCCAAACTCGCAAAATGTAGCGCAAAAGCTGAAATGCGACAAGTTTTTCGGGCGAACTTTTGTGTTCAAGCAAAACATAAACAAAAGCCTTTGCGCCTGATTTATCCGAAACTTTATACAACAAATCAGTGTGATGTTCCTGTAAATCTTCATCAACAAAAGACTCTTGCGAAACTTCAAGTTCGGCAAAATCCAACTTTTCGACAATTTCGGACGGCAAGTAGTTTTCCAAAAAACTCCTCGCCATCTTTTTGTCTGATAAAGTTGACCTGACAAATTGGTCGTGCGGGTTTTGAATTTCGCCCATCTATTTTTGATTCCTTCGATATTTATGCGTAATCGGTCTTCGGCGACCAACACCGATCGCGTTTTTTGAAATGATCAGCGTCGGCGGTAACTGCTGGCGTTAGCGAATAATATTTAGTTGATTTCCCTATGTATTTGTTTGCAAAAATCAATAAAGTATCTAAATGAGTTCAAATCGCCTGTGTTTGCTAAACGGCTAACTAATTCTCCAAGATAAGATTCATCCTTTGCATGACCCGGCTTTGTTTTTGAGTAAGACAAGTTTTTTTCGACAAAAATCTCTTTCAAATATTTAAAGTGAAAGTCGGCATGATTTCTACAATTAACATATTCTCCCATTAATTCAGGGTCTTTTTCTTTAACATTGTAATAGGCTAAATATTCTCTTAATAAAATGCTTGTAGGATTAGCACTGATAATTTTTCTATTTCCTAACAGCCACGTTTCTATACACCGATTTTGTATAATGGTGATTATTTCAGCTTTTTTAGGGTAAATATTTTTTTTAGATAAGAATTCATTAACTTCCTCTTTTCTTTCTTGAATCGAAAATTCTTCTGAATCTAATACAATCACAAAATAATTGTAATCACCAACTTTATTTATGTCTTCAATTGAATCTGGAAGAACTTCATCAAGTAAGTGAGGATAGCCAAAGCCGCTAACAAGAAAATAGCCGTTCACGCAATCTTCATCGAAACTATCCATACGCTTTAAATCAGGGATTAAGTATGAAAGCCAGTGAGGATAGATTTTACGTTCGGTTCTTTTTCCTTCAACTAAGAGATATACTTTCATGAAGTGAAAACGCTTTCTTGGTATTCCTCAAGATTTAATAACTGTAAGAATGCTTTATGTTTAGATTTATCAAAACCGAGGCTTTTAGCATCTTTGGTTGTTACAATTCCCCCTTTTCTCGTAACAATTTTCCAATATTCCGGACTAATATTGTTAATTATATATGGGTGATGACTCGTTACAATAAATTGTAGATTTCGACTTTCTTGTAGTAAATCTTCAGTTAAAACATCAATACAATTGACCCCTAAACTATTTTCAAATTCATCTATCAACACAACTGTTCCCTTAGGTAATATAAATAGTTCGCTAATGTGCATAAATGTTTTATACATTCCCGAAGAAATACTAAATTGATTAATCCAATCTTTTATGCCACTTTCTTTAATCTGTAAAATAGGAACAACTCTGCCAAGAAAGTCGGTGAATTCTTCTTTTTCTATAGGTTCAAACCGAATATCTTTAACCTGTGGAAAAACTTCTATAAATCTTTGTTTGATTTTCTCAAATAAATCTCTTTCTAGCTTATAAATAAGCGCTACCTTTAACTCGGAAGGTAAATTAAGTTCTTTGATTTCTTCTAAATTCGGTTTTCTTTCGACTTCTCTTTTATAAGCTGAATTCATTAAAAAACCCAACCTTCTTTCAGAAAACTCACTGTTAATGATTCTTTGAATATTATTATAAGCAGGTTTTATTGCCTCTTCCTCATTCAAAAGATTTAATATACTTTTCGAAGGAGATAATTTGGGAGTTTCTTTACCTTCAAGAATTATTGTAGATTGATTTCTTTTTGCTATGACAAGTCCATTTTTTGAAAGTTCTTCAAAAATAATTTTTGGTTCTTCTTTATCTTTAGCATTATCGAAAAAAGGAAGAATATCTTCATCAGGATTGAATTTGTTTAAGGCTTCATATTCACCTTCCCAACAATAATTATCGTTACTATTTGAGCTAAATGAAACTTTCCACTTTACACCGTTAGCTGCGATTCCGCTCGATATTTTTCTTAAGGTTGAAATGGATTCCAAAATCTTCGTTTTTCCAACGCCTGAAACTCCTACTAGTAATGTAAGGTCTGAAAAACTCGTACTTTCAAGCTTCCAATTTTTAGTCTTATCTTCAAAGGATAATTCTCTTATTTTCATTGTTTTTACCTAAAGAAGAAATATTAAATGAACTACTACATTATATCAAATCTCTCCGGTATTTATGCGTGATCGGTCGGCGGCGGCCGACACCGATCGCGTTTTTTGAAATGATCAGCGTCGGCGGCAATTGCTGGCGTTTGAATTCGTTTGACGGATGTTCGACTTTGTTGAGAATCTCGTAAACGAGCCGCGCATCATTGCCTTTTCC